>CAZXNX010000112.1:0-7617 GCA_964642225.1 uncultured Solirubrobacteraceae bacterium
CGTGATCGCCGTGGCCGGCTGCACGGGCACGCCGCCCTCGTGGCCGGGGGCGACCGGGTTGCCGAACGCGTCGCGCCCCACCGCGGGCGTGGACACCACGACGCCGGGCGCCGGCGGGGCCACGGCCACGCCGTCCACCGCGACGGGCTGCCCCATCGCCTCGTGATGGACGACGTAGGTGCCGGCCATCATGTCGCCGACCCGGCGGTTGCCCTTGGATGACAGCGAGGTGACGAACCCGGCCAGGCCCCACAGGATGAACCAGGGGATGCCGTCCGCGACCCAGCCGACGAGCCGCACCGCGGCCCGGCCCAGGCCGGGCGCCTGGCCGTCACGGCCGACGACCCGCACCCCGAGCACGAGCTTGCCGGGCGTCCAGCCGGTGATGCCCTCCAGCACGATCGCCAGCGCGATCAGCGCCCCGATCGAGATGATCGCCCAGATGGCGTAGTCGCCGCCCTGCACGACCCACTCCTGGTTGTTGACCGTGACGTGCGTGTTGGTGGAGGAGGTGATCGCCACGTTCTTCTTGGCCAGCGCCGAGAACGCGACGGCGACGACCATCCACCAGATGATCGCGTCGATGATGAACGCCGCGGTGCGGCGGCCGACGACCTTGGTGGGCTGCTCCAGCGGCATGGTCAGCTCTTCTTCGCGTCGGCCTGGGACTTGATGAGGTAGGGCTTGAGCAACGTCATCCAGGCGTGCACCTTCTGCTGGTACTCCTCCGGGCAGCGCTGCAGGCGCTCGGCGTCGAGGATGCCGGCCTTCTCGATGGCCTTGTAGTAGTTCTCGTCCGCGCCGGCCACCCAGCACGCGATCGCGTACGCCCGCTGGGCATCGAGCGAATGCTCATCGAAGAAGTCGGCCTGCTTGAGCTGCGACGGGTTCTGGGCGAGCGACTGGAAGAAGTCGGCCGCGTCGAAGGCGTACTCCTCCCCGCCGTTGACGAACTCGGTCATGAAGACGGTGGCGAGCTGGTCGGCCGCGTCCTCCTCCCGGCCGGTGATGGGCAGGTCGAAGGCGTCGATGAGCAGGTGGGCGAACTCGTGGACGAAGATGAACGAGTTGATCGCCGCGACCGTCTTGCCCAGGTCGTAGTCGGAGATCTTCGGGTCGTTGGCCTTGACCTGGTTGACCACGAAGTTCACGAACGCGTAGTCCAGGTTGATGGTGTGGTCGTCGGGCGTGTAGGCGGGGCCCGTGTCGCTGGTGGTGCGGACCACGACCTTGGTGTTCCACGGCAGCCGGAAGTCACTCGCCAGCCCCTTGGCCACCTCGGCCGTGCCGCCGGCGGAGAGCAGGGTCTGGGCCAGCTCCTCCTCCTTGTTCGTCGGCGTGGCGTAGATGACCCGCATCGTGTGCGCGACCGGCTTGGTCGTCGTCGTCTTCTTCGAGGAGGAGCTGTCGTCGGAGCCACAGGCCGTGAGCGTGACCGCGGCGACGGCGGTGGCGATCAGGAGCAGGGAGGTGCGGCGCATGGGGTCGGTCTCCGGGCGGGCGGCTGGACGGCGGACGAGGTGCATCCTGCCGCACCGCGCCGCGCAATGCCACCGCCGGGGGAGCGCTCGGCGCTCAGCAGGGGTCGGTGGGCATGCTCGGCGCCCCGGCGGGCGCCTTCTTGCCCGGGGGCACCACGTACACCGGCTGGCCGGAGAGGGAGTAGCCGGTGCCGAACGCCTGCTTGGGCGCGGGGCGGTAGACGTCGATGTGGCGGCCCTTGATGGCGCCGCCGGTGTCGACCGCGCACATCCAGCCCTTGCGCTCGGCCTTCTTGTAGGCGGGGACGTAGACCCGGCTGCGCATGGGGATCAGGCTCGGGTCCACGGCGATCGACGCGTAGTAGCGCAGCGTGGTGGAGGACCCGGAGGCGAAGGTGATGCCCTTGTTGGCGATGAACTTCTTGGCCGTGCCGCGCGACCAGCCGCCGTTGAGCAGGGGGAAGGTGACCTGGCCGCGGCTGTTCTTCCACAGGTTCTCGCCGCGCCAGTAGGGCGAGCCGCTGCTGCTGCCGAAGCTGTACCTGGCGCCGGCGGCGTTGACCCAGCCGGAGCTGCCCAGGGCGTCGATGTGCACCTTGGCGCCGCCGACGGCGACCCCGTCCCCTTCCATGCTCACACCGCGGGCGGAGTAGAGCCAGTCGACGCGGTGCAGGCCGCCGAGGCCGGGCGTGGCCACGCGCTTGCCCACGAACCACGATTCGGGGACCGGGAAGTACTCGGTCAGGGCCACGCCCCGCAGCCAGCCGGGCTTGCTGATCGCCTTGGCGGGGGCGACGGCGGGCAGGGCCAGGAGGGCCACCAGGACGGTGGCGCAGACGCCGGCCAGAAGGGCGCGCGGGCGGCGCCCGTGACCGGGCTGATCCATACGATGGCGGGATGTCCGAGCGGAGAGCATGGTCGACCAAGAACCACCGGGGACGGCGAAATGTTGCGGTGCGCCGTCGTCATGTCGTGTTCGCCACGACGGTTCTCGTCACCTGCACGATAGCGGCCGCGAGCGCTCCGCTGGCCACGGGAGCGAGCGGCGAGCACACAGACCGCACCGGCGACACCAACGGCCCGCTCGACCTGGCGGGCGTCTCGTTCACCCAGAAGGCGCGCGAGATCACGCTGACGGTGCGCACCCGCGAGGCCGTGTCCAACGCGAACCTGCCGGGCGGCAAGGGCGGCACCCTGTGCGTGACCCTGCGGTGGGGTTCCCCCGTGCTGCCCCAACGCCGCCTGTGCGTCGTGAAGACCGGTGGCGGCCACACCGCGGTCAACGTCGACCGGCTCGACCCGAGGTCGGAGAAGATCCTCGGCCGCAAGCAGCGCCGGATCTCCACGCACCAGGGCACGCGCTTCGTCCTGCGCTTCAACCCCGTCGAGCTGGCCCTCCCCGTCGGCATCCTGCACTACGCGGTGCGCAGCAGCTGGCGCCTGGGCAGCGGGTGCCGCACCACCTGCGTGGACACCCTGCCCGCCTCGGGCACCTTCCCGGCGCGGGTCTACCGCGCCGTCGCGGCCGGCTGTGCCCCGTCGAGCGGCCAGGTGACCAGCGGCCACCGCTCCCGCAAGCTCGTGGCGCTGACCTTCGACGACGGCCCGAGCGGCTACACCGCCGGCTACCTGTCCTCGCTGCGGGCCGAGGGCGCCGTCGCCACCTTCTTCCAGATCGGCCAGCAGGTGCCGGGCCAGGGCGCCATCGAGCGCTCGATCCTGGCGGGCGGCAACGCGCTGGGCAACCACTCCTGGTCGCACCCCGACCTGTCGCGGGGCGGCGCGTTCGCCCGCGACCAGCTCTCGCGCACCTCGGCGGCGATCCGCACGGCGGCCGGCGGCTACCACGTCTGCGTGTTCCGCCCGCCCTACGGCGCCACCAGCGGCGGGCTCGTCTCGGTCGGGTCGGGCCTGGGGATGAAGTCGATCCTGTGGGACGTCGACACCAACGACTGGAAGCTCCCCGGCACGTCGGCGATCATCTCGCGGGCGGTCAACGGGGCCCGGCCCGGCTCGATCATCCTCATGCACGACGGCGGCGGCAACCGCAGCCAGACGGCGGCGGCCGTGCGGCCCATCATCCGGGGCCTCAAGGCCCGCGGATACCGCTTCGTGACGGTGCCGGAGCTGCTCGGCCTGAAGACCACCTGGCGGCTCAGCAGAACATGACCAAAGCCTCTTTCCGCCCGATGCGCCATCATTCGGTGTGATGGAACGACGACCGGCCGTGAAGATCAGCGATCGCGGGCGCCTCGCCCTGCTCGGCGTGGCCGCCCTGGCCTTCCTCGCCTTCGTGGTGGGCGCATCCGCCGGAGCCGACTCCGGCTCGGCGAGCGGCACCGTGGGCTACATCAAGCACCTCCCCCTCCCCGGCCCGTCGGTCGCGGCCCAGCAGGCCAAGGCCTTCCAGACGGTCACGAGCTACACCGACTACATCACCAAGGGGACGCCGAACAGCAAGGAGGTGGCCCTCACCTTCGACGACGGGCCGAGCGCCTTCACGCCCAAGTTCCTCGCCGTCCTCAACCAGACGAAGACCCCCGCCACCTTCTTCACCGTCGGCAACACGTACGAGGGCTTCACCCCCGCCGCCCAGGCCGCGGCGCTCAACGGGTACGTGGTCGCCAACCACACGTGGAACCACGCCGGCATGAACACGCTCGACGCCGCCGGCCAGAACGCCCAGATCGACCAGGCCAACGCGGCCATCGAGGGCGCCGGGATCCCCAAGCCCGGCCTCTTCCGCCCGCCGTACGGCGCCTACGACGCCACGACGGTCGACATCATGAAGCAGCGCAAGATGATCATGGTGCTGTGGAGCATCGACTCCCAGGACTGGACGCTCCCGGGCGCCGACGCGATCGTGCAGAACGTGCTGTCCAACATCAGCGCCGGGGACATCGTGCTCATGCACGACGGCGGCGGCGACCGCTCCCAGACCCTCGCCGCCCTGCCCCGGATCATCGCCGGGATCAAGCAGAAGGGCCTCAAGCCCGTCACCGTGCCGCAGCTGCTGCTCGACGACCCGCCGCCGCGGGACCAGGGCGCCGCGCCGAACCTCGGTCACGGCTAGTCCCGCGAGCGTCGCTCAGCGGCGCAGCTGCACGACGAGCGACTCACCCGGCTTGGCCGGCTGTGCGGTCGGATGCAGATCCAGGCGGGGCGCGGTGCCGTGGCCCAGCGGCGGGCGCACCCGCGCCAGCACCGTCGCCTCGCCGATCGGCTCGCCGGGGCCGAGCACCCGCACCGGCCCGCCCTCGCGCAGCTCCCCGAGCAGGCGCGGCCCGGTGAACGGGACCCGCACGGTGGTGCTGAGGCCGAAGCCGCCGGGCAGTCCCTGCGCGTCGTGGCGCAGGACGAGGTGGGTGTGGCCGCGGCCCAGCTCGTCGATGCTGGTGGCGGCGGCCGCCCGGTTGAAGGCGGGGTCGTCGGTGGCGATGAGCACGTCGGCGGCGACGTCGCGCACGGCGTCGGACTCGTCACGGGCGGGGAGCTCGAGCAGCACCGGGAAGGGCAGGTCGCGCAGGTCCTCCAGCGCCGCGGCGCCGGGCGCGATCAGCACCACCGGGATGCCCAGGCGGTCCAGCGCGCGCCCGAGGTCGATCATCCAGCGGTCCCACCCGACCAGCGCCACCCCCGTGGGGTCGGGCCGGCGGATGCCCAGCGCCCGCGCCAACGGCACCGCCCCCACCGTCACCAGCAGCGCGGTGGCGAAGATCACGCCGAAGGTGACGGGGACCAGCTCGGGGAACGACTCGCCGTTCTGCTGCAGGGTGATGGCGAACAGCGACGAGGTGGCCGCGGCGACGATCCCGCGCGGGGCGATGGCGGCCAGGTAGGCGCGCTCGCGGAAGGAGAGCGACGACGGGGTCGTGCACAGGGCCACGACGAGCGGGCGGACGATCACGACGAGGATCGCCACGAGCGCCGCGGTGCGGCCCGCGACCGACCACACCGCGTCGAGGTCCACGCGCGCGGCGAGCAGCACGAACAGGGCGCCGATCACGAAGACGTTGAGGACCTCCCCGAACCGCATGATCGGCTCGATGGTGGTGCGGCGCTGGTTGGCCAGCAACACGCCCAGGATGGTGGCGGCGAAGAAGCCCGACTCGCTGGCGATCGCGTCGGCGACGGTCACGGCCAGCACCGCGCAGGTGATGCCCAGGGCCATCTCGTACTCGTCCGGGACGAGGAAGTTGCGCAGGACGACGAGCAGCAGCACGGCGATCACCAGGCCGGTGGCGATGCCCACGCCCATGATGAGGAAGAGGCCCTTGTCGTCGCCGTTGGCGGCGAGCACGACCTGCAGGACGACGTAGCCGATGGCGGCACCGATCGGGTCGATGAAGATCCCCTCCGCGCGCAGGATCCCGTCGACGGGCTCCTTCACGCGGGCGCTCTCCAGCAGCGGGATGACCACCGTCGGGCCCGACACGATGAGCACCGCGCCGAGGATGGCCGACTCCCCCGTGGAGAAGTCGAACAGCAGCATCACCGCGCCGGTGGCCAGCACCGCGGTGAGCACGACGCCGATGGTGAGCAGCCGCGGCAGCACCGAGCGGTCGGTGACGCGGCGGAAGTCCAGCTCCATCCCGCCCTGGAACAGGAGCAGGCCCACCCCCAGGTTGACGATGGGGAAGAGCGCGTCGCCGAAGATGTCGTCGGTGTCGACGATCCCGAGCACCGGCCCGGCGACCACGCCGGCGATGAGCAGGAAGAGGATCGCCGGGATCCCGATCCGCCGTGCCAGCAGCTGCGCCAGCACGCCGAACACGATGATCGTGCCGATGCCGACGGCGATCTCGTCGGTCATGAGCCCGTCATCCGGTGGAGGCCGGCGGGCACACCATTCCCCCCGGCGCGGGGCCGAGGGGAATGACGGACCACGGTGTGGGGTCGGTGCTCAGACGGCGGGCGGCGCGGGGGGCGCAGCCGGCGGCGGCGGGGGCGGCGGCGGGTAGGCCGGATCGGCCACCGCGGCCTCGGTGCTCTGGGCGCCGACGAGCTCGAAGTAGATCACCGCGCCGGCCAGGGCCGACAGCGGGGCGAGCAGGAGGCGCACGACGATCGCGGCGATGATCGTGAGGAACACGGCATCGCTGATCGACAGCAGGATGGCGGCCAGGATGCCACCGACGACGGCCTGGAGCAGGAAGAACAGCAGGATCACGGCGAACACCTGCCAGGCGTTGCCCTTGACGAGCGCCCAGGAGCGGCTGAACGCCTCGCCGATGCCGGCGCCCTCGACGACGACCACCGGGGAGACGACGGCCCAGAACGTCAGCAGGAACAGGCCCGGGACGATGCACAGCACGAGGCCGACCGTGATGCCGAGGCCGGCGAGGATGCCGACGATGATCAACGTGAGGAGCACCGGGCCGATCGAGCTGATCAACCCGCCGATCGACGCGTCGAGCACACCGTCCTGCACGTCCTCGACGAGCCGCACGACAGCGCCGACGAACACGTACGTGCCCACCAGGCCCACGAGCGTCCCGAGCAGGCTGAGGATGATGCTCCCACTGTTGTTGAGCACGCCCTCGATGATCCCCAGCGGAATGAAGATGATCGCGCCGAGGCCCAGGAGCGCCCCGAGATGCTTCGTGTAGAGGCCGAAAACGCGGGAAAGAACCGCGCCGACGTCGAGTTGCTGTTTCATGGCGAGCATCCTACGCCCGCCGGGAGACGACGAACAGGGCAGACTTCGCGTCAGGACCATCTGCCCCGGACTTAACCCCAGTAATCTTGTGGGAATTCGGTAGTTTCCGCTTTCCCCTCGACCCCAGGAGCCCCCATGAGCGAGTTGCGCCCCGAGACCCTTGCCCTGCACGCCGGCCAGGAGCCCGATCCCACCACCAACGCGCGCGCGGTGCCGATCTACCAGACGACGTCCTACGTCTTCAACGACGCGGAGCATGCCGCCAACCTGTTCGCGCTGGCCGAGCCCGGCAACATCTACACGCGGATCATGAACCCGACGTGGGACGTCCTGGAGCAGCGGCTCGCCGCGCTCGAAGGTGGCGTCGCGGCGGTCGTCACCGCCTCCGGGCAAGCCGCCGTCACCTACGCGGTCCTCAACGTCGCCCGTGCCGGCGACAACATCATCTCCGTCAGCCAGCTCTACGGCGGCACCTAC
>CAZXNX010000113.1:0-1344 GCA_964642225.1 uncultured Solirubrobacteraceae bacterium
CCCCAACCTCATGCGGCTGCGCACCGGCGACGGGTCCACCGCGCCCGACGCCGTCGTGCTGCCCGGCAGCGCCGACGAGGTCCGCGCGGTGCTCGCGCTGTGCGCGCAGGCGGGCGTGGCGGTCGTGCCGTTCGGTGGCGGCACCAGCGTGGTGGGCGGCGTCGACGCGGTGCGCGGTGCCTTCGGCGCCGTCATCTCCCTGGACCTGGGCCGGCTGGACGCGGTGCGCACGGTCGACGAGCGCTCGCTGCTGGCGGTGGTGGAGCCGGGGCTGCGCGGCCCCGAGCTGGAGGCCGCCCTCGGCGACCGCGGCCTCACCCTCGGCCACTTCCCGCAGAGCTTCGAGTACGCCAGCGTCGGCGGGTTCGTGGCCACGCGCTCCTCGGGGCAGGCGTCCGCCGGGTACGGGCGCATCGACGCCAACGTGCTCGGGCTGCGCTGCGTGACGCCCACCGTCGACGTCGACTGCCTCACCGTGCCCGGCACGGCGGCCGGGCCGGACCTGCGCGAGGTGCTGATGGGCTCCGAGGGCGTGCTCGGCGTGCTCACCGAGGTCACGCTGCGCGTGCGGCGGGCGCCGGACGAGAAGCGGTACGAGGGCTTCATGTTCCCCTCCTTCGCCGCCGGCTCGGAGGCCATGCGGGTGATGGCCCAGGAGGGCGCCACCCCGGACGTGGCTCGCCTGTCCGACGAGGAGGAGACGCGCCTGTCGCTCACCATCGCCGACGACGGCGGCCTCAAGAGCAGCCTGGCCAAGCGCTACCTCGGCGCCCGCCACGTGGCCGGCGGCGCGATGGCGATCGTCGGCTGGGAGGACACGGTGGAGCGCGTGGGCCGCCGCCGCGACGCGACCGTCGACGTGCTCAAGCGCTACGGCGCGGTGGGCCTGGGGCGCACGGCGGGCAATGCGTGGGAGCAGGGGCGCTTCCACGGCCCGTACCTGCGCGACGACCTGCTGGACCGCGGGGTCCTCGTGGACACGCTGGAGACGGCCACGACGTGGAGCAACCTCTTCACGCTCTACCGGGCGGTGCAGGGGGCGCTGCGCGAGCACGCCGCGCTGGTGATGTGCCACATCTCGCACATCTACCCGGGCGGCGCGTCGCTGTACTTCACGCTCTTCGCCCGCCAGGACGCCGAGGACCCGATCGGCCAGTGGCACCGCGTCAAGGTGGCCGCGAGCGACGTGATCGTGGCCAAGGGGGCGACCATCACCCACCACCACGGCGTCGGCGCCGACCACGCCCCCTGGCTGGGCACGGAGATCGGGCCGGGCGGCGAGCGGGTGCTGCGGGCGATCAAGGACGAGCTGGACCCCGCCGGGATCATGAACCCCGGCAAGCT
>CAZXNX010000113.1:1444-7457 GCA_964642225.1 uncultured Solirubrobacteraceae bacterium
CCGGGCTGCGTCGGCGCCTTGGCCGACTCCTTGGTGATGACGAGCTGGGCGTACTTGGTGAAGTCCGCCGGCACCGCGGTCACCGCCTTGAGGTTGCCGTTCTTGCCCACGGCGGGCGCGAAGCCCAGGCGCTTGGCCTTGCTGGGGCCCGAGTACAGCCACACGGCGTAGAAGGAGGTCGACGTGCTCGGCGGCAGGTCCTGCGCGGCGATGGCCAGCGCGGTCTGCCCGTTCTGCTGCACGACGTTGGCCACGCCGAGCGGCTTGGTGCCGCCGCCGGGCGGGGTCATGTTGATCTGCGCGACCACCTGCGGCTCGGTGGCGGTGGTGGAGCTCGTCGCGGTCGTGCTCGCGGTGGTCTTCGTCGAGGAGACGGCGGCGGAGTCGCCCGAGTCCGAGCCGCCCGACACGATCAGGACGACGACCACGGCCACGGCGATGCCCAGGCCGATGAGGAGCAGGACGCCGCCCAGGCGGGAGCTGCGCTCGCGGCCCTCGTGGGCGGTGCGGCGCGCGTCGAGGGCGACGAAGGCCTCGTCCACCTCGGCGCCGTCGGCGGGGATCTCGGGGAGGTCGTCGCCGCCGAGCGGGCGCAGCTCGGCCGCCACGCCGCGCGCCCAGGCCCGGCCGTCGGGGTCGTCCTCCAGGTAGGCGCGGGAGGCGGCGCGCTGGGAGGCCGTCTGCTGGCCCAGCAGGTAGTCGCCCAGCTCCTCGCGCCGGTGCTCGGGGACCGCGGAGCCGCCGGCGGGCGCCAGTGCGTCCAGCGCGGTGTGGGCGCGGGCGCGGACGGTGTCGTCGGAAATGCGCAGCAGGCCCGCGAGATCGCCGTAGGACTTGCCCTGCTTGAGCAGGAGTTGCAGGACCGCGCGCTGGTCGGCGGGGAGGGCGTCGAGACGGGACATGGCGGGGGAGGCTAGTACACGCAGTGTGGAGTTCAGGTGAAGGGTGGCCGCGGCCGTGAAAGGGTCGCCTAACCCCGATCGTCCAGGTCGGTATTGTCCCGCGCGTCATGGACTTCGAGCCCGTCATCCCCCTGGACCGCACCTTCGACGCCCTCTACGGGCTCGAGGTGCTCGAGGCCACGCCCGAGCTGGTGCGCGCCCAGGTGAAGGTCCACGACGGGATCAAGCAGCCGATGGGCCTCGTCCACGGGGGCGTCTTCGCCTCCATCGCCGAGTCCATCACCTCGATGGGCACCGCCGTGGTGGTCGCCGAGGAGGGCAACATGGCCCAGGGCCTGTCCAACCAGACGAGCTTCCTGCGCCCCATCCTGGAGGGCACGGTCCACGCCACCGCCCGGCGCCGCCACAAGGGCCGCACCACCTGGGTGTGGGAGGTCGAGATCACCGACGACGCCGAGCGCCTGTGCGCGCTGGTGCGCATGACCATCGCCGTGCGACCGTTCCCCCGGAGCTGACCCATGGGCTCCAAGGTCGTCCGCGCGAAGAAGAAGTGCTGCAAGGACGGCCCCCGCTGCAAGCGCTGCCCGGTCGTCCTCAAGCGGCTGGAGCGCGCCGGGCGGGCCGAGCGCGTGGGCAAGGGCCAGTACGTGATGGTCGACGTGACCGCCAAGGCGCTGGCCAAGGCCCGCGCCCGCGGCTGAGCGGCGTCAGGCGGCGGCCAGGGCGTCCTGGCGCACCAGGCCGCGCTTGCCCCAGCGGCTCGCCAGCGCGTAGCGCATGAGCTGGGGGAAGCAGTCGCCCAGCGGCGTGGGCGCGATCCCCGCCGGCCCCAGCAGCGCGCGGGCGTGCGCGTCGTCGAAGCGCACGCCGACGTCGAAGTAGGGGACGTAGACGGTGTCCAGGCCGGCCCCGCCGGCGGCCAGCTCGACCGGAGGACGGGAGAAGGCCTCGGCGGCGAGCGCGCCGACGGTGGCGACCGTGACGGCCGCGGTCCCCGCGACGAGGTGGTAGCGGCGGCCCGGCTCGCCGTCGGCGAGCAGCCGGACGAGGCCGTCGGCCACGTAGTCGCCGGTGACCACGTCCAGGAGGCCCGCGGGGTCGGCGGGGGCGCTGGTGAGCATCCCGCGCTCGTAGGCGCGCAGCGGCGGGTAGAGGACGTTGAAGCTCGTCGTCCAGCCGGTGGCGGCCTCGCCCACCACGATGCTCGGGCGGGCCACCACGATCGGCAGGCCGGCGCCCTCGCGGGCGAGCATCGCCTCCGCCTCGTGCTTGGTCTGCTCGTAGGTGTTGCGGAACGCCTGGCCGACGTCCAGGTCGCCCTCGCCGAAGGCGCCGGCGCGGTCGCCGGCCACGTAGGCGGTGGAGACGTGCACCATCCGCTCCAGCCGCGGCGCCCGGCGGGCCAGCTCGAGCACCTGACGGGTGCCGCCCACGTTGATCGCGCGGGCCGCGTCGAGCGGCAGGTCGAACGACACCGCGGCGGCGCAGTGCAGGATGTGGGTGATGTCCCCGGCGCCGGGGACGTCGAGCAGGGCGAGGAGGTCGGCGGCGACGCCGCGGACCCGCGCGCGCCGCGCGCCCGGCTCGTGCCACAGGCGCCCGAGCGTGGCGTCGATGCGGGCCTGCGCCTCGTCGTCGCCGGCCGCCCGCACGGGGCAGACGATCTCCGCGCCGAGGACGCCGTCGTCCTCCAGGAGGCGGGCGAGCGCGAGGGTGCCCAGATACCCGGTGGCGCCGGTCAGCAGGATCATCGCAATGGCGCTCCCATGGCGTGATACCCGCCGTCGACGTGCAGGATCTCCCCGGTGATGGCGCCGGCCCGCGCCGACAGCAGGAAGTTGACGGCCTCGGCCACCGGGCCCGGGTCGGCGGTGTCCCAGCCCAGCGGGGCGCGGTCGTCCCAGAAGCCGGCGAGGCGGTCGAACCCGGGGATGCCGCCCGCGGCGATGGTGGCCAGCGGCCCGGCGGAGACGAGGTTGACGCGGATGCCGTCCGGGCCCAGGTCGCGGGCCAGGTACCGCGAGACGGACTCCAGGGCCGCCTTGGCCACGCCCATCCAGTCGTAGACCGGCCAGGCGACGGCGGCGTCGAAGTCCAGGCCCACCACGCTCGGGGCGTCGCCCCGGGCCAGCAGCGGGCGCAGCGCGGCGGCCAGCGCCTTGAGGCTGAACGCGCTGGTGGCGAACGCCTGCTGGGCGCTCTCCACCGGGGTGTCCAGGAACCCGCCGCCCAGGGCGTCCGGCGGGGCGAAGGCGATCGCGTGCAGCACCCCGTCCACCGCGCCCCAGCGCGCGCCCAGCTCCGCGGCGACGGCCTCCATGTCGGCGGGCGCATTGACGTCCAGCTCCAGCACGTCGCACGGCTGCGGGAGGGTGCGGGCGGCGCGCTCCGTCAGGCGCCGGGCGCGGCCGAACCCGGTGAGCACGACCTCGGCGCCCTCCTCCTGGGCACGGCGGGCGACGGTGTAGGCGATCGAGTCCCGGGTGACAACCCCGGTGACGAGCAGGCGGCGGCCCTGGAGCATCAGCCGAGGCCCCAGACGTCCTCGCCGCAGGCGTCGGCCACGGGGGCGCCGACGGCGACGGGAACGGGCGGGGCGACGTCCTCGCGCCACAGCACCTCGACCTGGGCGCCGCAGGCGCGCTTGCCGTCCTGGTTGAGCACGTCGATCCCCAGCGTCACGAGGCTGGCCTCGTCGGTGGCCGCGCGGTGCTCGCGCACCCTGCCCTCGACGTGGATGGTGTCGCCCAGGCGCACCGGGCGGCGGAACGTGGCGTCCCTGATGCGCCGCAGCGCCATCACGCGGGCGGGGTCGAAGGGGACGAGCCCGACCGCGAAGGAGACGACGAGCATCCCGTGGGCGATCCGCTCGCCGAACGGGCTCCCGGCGGCCCACACGGCGTCGGCGTGCTGGGGGTGCCAGTCGCCGGTGAGCGCGGCGAAGCCCAGGACATCGGCCTCGCCGATGGTCCGGCCGCGCGTGGTGAAGCGCTGTCCGGGCTGCAGGTGGGCGGCGGCGGCTGACCAGTTCACAGGGGGATGTTCCTCGTCGGTCGGTGGGGACGGTGGGCGGTGGCGAGCGTGTCGAGGGCGGCGGCGACGCGCTCGCGGGTGTGGGAGGGCGGGACGATCTCGTCGACGAAGCCCTGCTCGGCGGCGGCCGTGACGGTGAGGTTGGCGCCGGCGTAGCGGGCGGCCAGGCGATCGCGGGTGCGCCCGTCCTGCGGGTCGGCGGCGATCTCGCGGCGGTGGATGATCCCCACGGCCTGCTGGGCCCCCATCACGCCGAGCTGCGCGTCGGGCCATGCGAACACGAAGTCGGCGCCCAGCTCCTTGCTGTTCATGGCGATGAAGGCGCCGCCGAAGGCCTTGCGGGTGACCACGGTGACGGTCGGGACGGTGGCGGCGGCGAAGGCGTGGACGAGCTTGGCGCCATGCCGGATCACGCCGGCCTGCTCCTGCCCGGTGCCGGGAAGGAAGCCGGGGGTGTCGACGAGCACGAGCAGCGGCAGGCCGAAGGCGTCGCAGGTGCGCACGAAGCGGGCCGCCTTGGCCGCCGCCTCGGCGTCCAGGACGCCGCCCAGGTGCTTGGGCTGGTTGGCCACGATCCCGATGGCGCGGCCGTCCAGGCGGGCGAAGGCGGTGACGACGTTGCGCGCCCACCGCTCACCCACCTCGACCCAGCGGCCGCCGTCGGCGATCAGGCGCACCACCTGGCGCGCGTCGTAGACCCTGCGCGGCTCGGCGGGGACGATGTGCTCCAGGCGGCCGTCGGGCGGGGGGACGGTCGGCCAGCGCTGCGGCACGGCGGAGGTGTGCTGGGGGAGGTGGTCGAGGAGGTCGCGGGCCAGCAGCGCCGCGTCCACCTCGGTCTCGGCCACCGCGTGGCAGACGCCGTTGGCCTGGTGCACCTTCGGGCCGCCGAGGTCCGCGGCGCTGACGTCCTCGCCGGTGACCTCCCGCACGACGCCGGGGCCGGTGAGGAACATGCTGGAGCGGCGGGTCATGATGACCACGTCGGTGAGCGCCGGGGCGTAGCTGCCGCCGCCGGCGCTGGCCCCGCACACGACCGAGAGCTGGGGGACCTGGCCGGAGAGCATGGTGTGGGCGCGGAAGATGCGGCCGTACCCCGACAGCGCGGCGACGCCCTCCTGCATCCGCGCGCCGGCCGACTCGATGAAGCCGACGACGGGCATGCGGGCCCGGCCGGCCAGCTCGAGCACGCCGACGATGGTGTCCGCGTGCGCCTCGCCGAGCGAGCCGCCGGCGAAGGAGGCGTCCTGGGCGAAGCAGGCCACGGGCCGCCCGTCGACCATCCCGGTGGCGCCGAGCACGCCGTCGCCGTCGCGCGCCTGGTCGCCCATGCGGTGGGAGCGCACGCCGGTGCGGGTGAGGCGGACCGAGCCGGGGTCGCACAGGACCTCCAGGCGCTCCAGCGGGGTGAGCCGCTCGTCGGGGCGGGGGGCGAGGGCCAGCGAGGTCACGCGGCCTCCAGGACCAGGGCGGCGTTGTGTCCGCCGAAGCCGAAGGAGTTGGACAGGGCCAGGACGGGGCCGTCGCCGTCGGTCACCAGCGGCCGGGCGCGCAGCGGGACGTAGTCCAGGTCGAGCCCCTCGTCGACCTCCTCGTAGCCGAGGGTGGGCGGGGCGACGCGGTCGCGCAGGGCCAGGACGGTGGCGATCGCCTCGACGGCGCCCGCCGCGCCGAGCAGGTGGCCGATGGCCGACTTGGTCGACGACGTCGGCACGGCGGCGGCGTGCGCGCCGAGCGCGGTCTTCAGCGCCAGCGTCTCGGCCCGGTCGTTCAGCGGGGTGGAGGTGCCGTGGGCGTTGACGTAGTCCAGGTCGGCGGGGGTGATGCGGGCATCGTGCAGCGCGGCGGTGATGGCCCGCGCGGCGCCGGCGCCGTCGGCCTGCGGCGCGGTGAGGTGGAAGGCGTCGCACGAGGCGCCGTAGCCCCGCACCGTGCCGAGGACGTGGGCCCCGCGGGCCCGCGCCTTCTCGCCGTTCTCGAGGATCAGCACGCCGGCGCCTTCGCCCATCACGAAGCCGTCGTGGCGCGCGTCGAAGGGCCGCGACTCGCCGAGGACGGAGGTGGCGCCCAGGGCCGAG
>CAZXNX010000114.1:0-5984 GCA_964642225.1 uncultured Solirubrobacteraceae bacterium
CCGCCCGCTACTGGTGGCTCTTCCTCGTCGGCGGCATCATCGCCATCGCCGCCGGGGTGCTCGCGCTCGCCTACCCGAACATCACGATCAGCGTGGTCGCGCTGATCTTCGGGATCTACCTGATCATCTCGGGCCTCATCGAGCTCGTCGCCGGGATCGCCGAGGACGACGTGGACGGGGGCGTCCGCGTGCTCGCCGCGCTCCTGGGGATCATCTCCCTCATCGCCGGCGTCATCGTCCTGCGCCATCCCGGCCAATCGCTCCTCGTCGTGGCCCTCGTGGTCGGCATCTACCTGATCATCGCCGGGGTCCTGACGATCTACCGCGGTGCCACCCGCACGGACGGCCGCGGGGTCAACATCGCCGTCGGCTGCCTGGACGTGATCGCCGGCGTCATCATCGCCGCATGGCCGAGCATCGGCCTGACCACCCTGGTGCTCTTCGTGGGGATCATGTTCATCATCCGCGGCATCGCGGCGATCTACCTGGCCTTCCAGGTCAAGAAGCTCAAGAGCGGCGGCGCGACGGTCGTCGTGCCGTAGCGGCCCGGCGGCCGCTCAGGCGGTGGGGACCTGCTGCGTGATGCAGTGGACGTTCCCGCCGCCGAGCAGGATCTCGCGGCCGGGCACCCCCACCACCTCGCGGTCGGGGAACAGCCCGGCGATGACCTCGAGCGCCTGCTCGTCGGTGCGCTCGTCCAGCAGCGGGAGCACCACGCGTGAGGTCCCGATGTAGAAGTTGGCGTACGAGCCCGAGAGGTTCTCGCCGGCCACGCGCGGGATCGTGCCCGGGGCGGCCACCACGCCGCGCACCTCGTCCTCGGTGGCGTAGAGCGGCCCGGGTGCGGGGAGCAGGTGCACCTCGATCTCGCGGCCGCGCGCGTCGCGGGCCTCGCGCAGCACGCGCAGCGCGGCGACGGAGCTGGGGTGCTGGGGGTCGGCGGGATCCTCGGCCCAGTTGAGGGCCACCACCCCGGGGGCCACGACGTGCACCAGGTTGTCGACGTGGCCATCCGTCTCGTCCCCGAAGGTGCCGTCGTCGAACCAGATGACCTGCTCGATGCCCAGGTGGGCGCGCAGCGCCTCCTCGACCTGGGCCTCGCTCATCGACGGGTTGCGGTTGGGGGCCAGCAGGCACTCGCGCGTCGTGTACAGCGTGCCGTCGCCGTCGACGTGGATGGACCCGCCCTCGAGCACGAACGGCGCGCGGTAGCGGTCGGCCCGCTCGAGCTCGGCGATCTTCGTCGCCAGCAGGTCGTCGGTGTCCCACGGCGCGTAGAGGCCGCCGTCCAGGCCGCCCCACGCGTTGAAGACCCAGTCCACCGCGCGGCGCCCCCCGCGGCCGTCGATCACGAAGGTCGGGCCGGTGTCGCGACACCACGCGTCGTCGCTGGAGGCCTCCACCACCCGCACCGCGGGGCTCAGCGCGGCCCGGGCGCGCTCGTACTGGGCGGCCGACGCGAGCATGGTCACCGGATCGCTGACGGTGATCGCCTCGGCGACCGCGGCGAACGCCTCCTGGGCCGGGCCGGCGTCGTCGCGCCAGTTGTCCGGCCGCTGGGGCCAGACCATGTAGCAGCCGTCGTGCGGCGCGAATTCGCCGGGCATCCAGAAGCCGTCGGCGGCGGGCGTGGAGGAGAGCAGGGCGGGCACGCTGCCACGGTACCGGTCGCACGGAGGCAGATGACGTCGGCCCGTCCCCGCGCGGCATGCGTGACCACATGCAGGGGGTTGTGAGCACGCGCGAGACAGGGCGGGGAACCCTGCGGGCCGCGCGGGGACGGCCGATTCCGTCTCGGCAGGGGTGCCCACACGGCCCGCTCGCAAACGCCCACGGCCACGTTGGCACGCTCCAACCACATCGCTGGCGCGTGGACGCCCGCCGCCTGTCCCGCTACGGTCCCGCTCCGTGTCCTCCTTCGACCTCAGCACCTTCGTCGTGATCGTGGGTGTCGCGGTGCTCGCCCCGGTGATCGTGCAGCTCCCGCTGCGGATCGGCATCCCGGTGGTGGTGGCGGAGATCGCGCTGGGGATCCTGATCGGGCCGCAGGGGCTGGGATTCGCCCAGGAGGACCCCCTCATCGAGTTCCTCAGCAACCTGGGCCTGGCCTTCCTCTTCTTCCTCGCCGGGATGGAGCTGGACTTCAACCGGATCCGCGGCCGTCCCCTCAACCTGGCGGTGGGCGGCTGGGTGATCTCCATCGTCCTGGCCTTCTCCATCGCCGCGGGGCTGCAGGCCAGCGGGTTCGTCGTCTCCGGCCTGCTCACCGGCGCCGCCCTGGCCACCACCGCGCTGGGGGCGCTCCTGCCGATCCTGCGGGACGCCGGGGTCCTCAACACCCGCTTCGGCGCCAACGTGATGGCGGTCGGCGCGGTCGGGGAGTTCGGGCCCATCGTCCTCATCGCCGTGCTGCTGGGCGGGGACTCCGACACCGTCACCTCCATCCTGCTGCTGGCGAGCTTCGTGCTGCTGGCCCTGGCCGCCGGCTTCGGTGCCCACAAGATCCCCGACCGCGTCCTGGGCCGGATCAACCAGTCGATGCACCGTTCGGGCCAGCTCCCGGTGCGCCTGTCGATGCTGCTACTGATCGCCCTGGTGTACATGGCCTCGGAGTTCGGCCTCGACGTGATCCTCGGCGCGTTCTCCGCCGGCCTCATCGTGGGCCTCATCGCCCGCGGCCCGGAGGCCGAGCCGCTGCACGTGAAGTTCGACGGCATCGGCTACGGCTTCCTCATCCCCATCTTCTTCATCAACAGCGGGATGGCGTTCGACCTCGACGCGCTGCTGGCCTCCCCGAGCACCATGCTGCGCCTGCCGGTGTTCCTGGCCCTGCTGCTGCTGGTGCGCGGCCTGCCCGTGTTCCTCCTGTACCGCCGCGAGAGCGACCTGCCGCGCCATGAGCGGTGGCCGCTGGCGCTGCTGTCGGCCACCGCGCTGCCGCTCATCGTGGCGATCACGGAGATCGGCGTGGAGACCGACCGCATGCATCCGGCCACGGCGGCCGCCCTCGTCGGGGCGGGCATGATCTCCGTCTTCCTGTACCCGATGCTGGCCCTCAAGCTCCGCGGGGGCGGCGGCGCCGAGGCGGTGGGCGACGTGATCCCCGCCAACGTGGAGTTGCTCGGCCCGTCGCCGGGGCCGCCGGACGCGGCGCCGGCCGGATCGGCCACCGAGCCCGCCTGATCCCGCCCGCGGACCCGGCGTGTGGCCGCGGTCGTGCGACACTGCGCCGATCAGCACTCCGGCCCCCGCATCCCGTCCGTCGCTCACGCGCCGCCTGCGCTCGCGGCTGCAGCGCCTGCCGATCCGCATCAAGGTCGCGCTGTCGTTCGCGGGCGTGATGGCGATCGCGCTGGCCGCGCTCTCCGTCTTCCTCTACGCCGACTTCAAGAACGGCCTGGACGACGCGCTCAACGGCGCGCTGCGCACCCAGGCCTCGACGATCTCCGAGGTCGTGCGCCAGGACGGCGCGCAGGAGCTGTCCAAGCAGCCGCTGCGCTTCAACAGCAAGGTGACGGGCTTCGCGCAGCTGCTGGACCGTCAGGGCAAGGTCGTCGCCTCCACCACCCAGGTCGAGGGCGCGGTGATGCTCACGCCGGCCGAGGTGCAGCGGGCGCTCAAGGGCGAGGTCATGACCCAGCGGCGCGGCCTGCCCAACGTCGGCAAGTCCAACCGGATCATCGCCCAGTCGGTGGAGGGCACGCCCTACGTGGTCGCCGTCGGGCGGCCGCTGCGCGACCGCCAGCGCGTGATCAACGTGTTCCTCGCCGGCCTGTTCGTCGGCATCCCGCTGTGCCTGCTGCTCGCCTCGATCGCCGGGTACCTCGTCGCCGCCCTGGCGCTGCGGCCGGTCGAGCGGATGCGCGAGCAGGCCGAGCTGCTCTCCAGCTACGCGCCGGGCGCCCGCCTTCCCGTCCCGGAGACCCGCGACGAGATCGCCGCGCTGGGCACGTCCCTCAACGCCATGATCGACCGTCTCGAGCAGGCCTTCTCCGACGAGCGGGCCGTCACCACGTCCGCGCGCAGCGAGCTGGGCACCCCGCTGGCGCTGCTCAAGGCCCAGCTCGACGACGCGCTGCGCAACGACGTCCCGCCCGAGGAGCTGGAGGCGGCCCTGCGCGCCGCGGCCGAGGAGACCGACCGCCTGGCCAGCCTGGCCGACGATCTGCTCACCGTGACCAAGGCCGACCAGGGCCGGATGCCCGTGCGGCTGCATCCGGTCGACGTGTCCTCGATCAGCGCGCACGCCGCCGAGCGGATCCGCGGGCGCATGAGCGACGCGGGCCGCGACCTGGAGATCGTCCCCCAGGACGACCGCATCGCCCAGGCCGACCCGGTGTGGGTGGCGCAGGCCATCGACAACCTGCTGGACAATGCGCTGCTCTACGGCGCGGGGCGCGTACGGGTGTTCACCCAGATCCGCGGCGACCAGATCGCCGTGCACGTGACCGACGAGGGCGAGGGGTTCCCGCCCGACTTCCTCCCCCGGGCCTTCGACCGCTTCACGCGGGCGCATGCCGAGCAGGGCCGTGGCGGGGCCGGGTTCGGCCTGGCCATCGTCGAGGCGGTGGCCCATGCGCACGGCGGATCGGCGGGCGCCGAGAACTCCCTGCTGGGCGGCGCGGACGTGTGGTTCACCGTGCCGCGCGCGCCCCAGGGCGCCGAGCCGGTGAGCGTCGGCGCCGGGCGCGAGCGTGCCTCGCGCCGCCGCCAGCAGACCTAGTTTGACCCTCTGGGCGGTGCTGGTTACCGTCGCGTTCCCGGTCCTCTTCCCAGGAGTGCGCATGCCCGCCGTCGCCCGTCCGTTTCTGCCGATCGTCCTCGTGGCGGCGCTCCTCGTGCCTGCCGCGGCCGAGGCCGCCACGCCCCCCGCTCCCTCTCCCACCTTCTCGGTGGTGGCCCGCAACCTCAACAACCCGCGGGGACTGGCGGCCGGGCCCGACGGCGCGATCTACGTCGCCGAGGCGGGGCGCGCCGGGAAGACCTGCGACAAGAACAAGAACTGCGCCGGAGCCACCAGCAGCATCACGCGCATCCTGCGCGGCAAGGCGACGCGCGTGGTGCGCGGCCTGCCCTCGTTCGCCGGGGCCGACGGCACGTTCGCGACCGGCGCCCACGGCATCGCCATCGGCAGCGACGGGACCCGGTACATCGCAAACGCGGGCACGCTCCTGTGCGCCTCGCGCCGCCCCATCGCCCCGGCACTGCGGCCGTTCGTCGGGCACGTGTCGATCGCCCGCCCGTCCACGACCGTGTCGAAGCCCGGCGCGGACCTGCAGGCCTACGAGTGCGGCAAGAACCCCGACAAGACCGACCGCAACGCCAACCCCTACGCGATCCTCGCCCTGCGCGGCCACCAGTACGTGGTGGACGCCGGCGCCAACGCGATCCTCGACGTGCGCGGCAGGAAGATCTCCGTCGTCGCCACGATCCCCTCGCGGAAGGTCACCGACGGCCTGCAGCAGCCGGTGCCGACCTCCATCGCCAAGGGCCCCGACGGCGCCTTCTACGTCGGCACGCTGGACGAGGCGGCGGGCAACGGCAACGCGCGGGTGTGGCGGGTCGTCCCGGGCGAGAAGCCGACGGTGTACCGCGACGGCTTCACCGCGATCACCGGCCTGGCCTTCGACGACGCCGGCAACCTCTACGTGACCGAGTTCACCACCGACTGGCACGAGGAGAACGCCCCGTCCGGCGCGATCGCCTGGGTGTCGGCCGACGGCTCCCAGCGCAAGCAGCTGGGCCAGGGCACGCTGTTCTTCCCGACCGGCGCGCTCATCTCCGGCGACGTGCTCTACGTCTCCAACTGGAGCACGATCACCGGCACCGCGGCCAAGAGCGGCCCGTTCAAGGGGCTCACCGGCCAGGTCGTCAGGACCTCGCCGCTCGGGGTCTCCTAGCGCCGCTAGGCGTAGCCGCGGCACGAGCGAGATACACCACGAATGGCGGCTCATGTACCGACTCGGTACATCAGCCGCCACTCG
>CAZXNX010000114.1:6084-7453 GCA_964642225.1 uncultured Solirubrobacteraceae bacterium
GCCTCGACCGCGGCGCGCAGTTCGCCGCACAGGCGCCCGGCCTCACCCAGGTCGCCCCCGTCCAGCAGCAGCAGCTCGAGCTCCTTGGCCAGCCGCGAGCCCTCGGCCACCCCGAAGGTGCCCAACGACCCCGCGAGCTTGTGGGACTCGCCCACGGCCTCCTGCCGGGCGTCCCCGTCGCCGCCGTCGGCCGCCAGCCGGCCCAGCGCCTCGTCGATCAGCGCGATGCGCGCCAGCACCCGTTCGCGGGCCCCGACCCACAGCGCGGCGATCGCGGCGCGGTCCTCGTCGTCCTCGGTCTCGTCAAGGGCCATGGGCTTCACCCTACCCCCCGGTCCCGTCAGGGAAGGGCGGTGCGCAGGGCCAGGATCCGGCGCACCGACGCCTCGAGCTGCTCCCGGGTGATGCGCCCGTCGCCCACCGCCCGCACCGTGGCGTCCAGGGCCCGGTCGGCGTTGGCCGCCGACTGGCAGTAGAGGAGCAGGTCGTTGCCGGCCCGGGTGGCGTCGATGGCCAGCCGCCCGGCACGCCCGTAGGGGCGCAGGGCGGGGACGTCGAGGTCGTCGGTGATCACCACGCCGCCGAACCCCAGCCGCCCGCGCAGCTCGCCGGTGGTGATGGCCGGCGAGAGCAGGGCGGGGCCGCGGTCCAGCGCCGGATACCGGGCGGTGCTGGTCATGACCAGGCGCACCCCGCCGCGGATGCCCGCCCGGAAGGGAGCCTCGTCCTGGTGGCGCAGCGTGCCCGCGCTCGCCCGCACCGTCTGCACGCGCGCGTCCTCATCGCCGGACACGCGGCCCAGGCCGGGGAAGTGCTTGAGGGTGGCCGCCACCCCGCCCGCCTGCAGCCCCGTGGCGAACGCGCGCACCGCGGCGGACACGGGCGCGGCGCGGTCGCCGAAGGCCCGGCCCGTGGCCCGCTGGTAGCTGCCCGGCAGGCCCAGGTCGGCGACCGGGGCCAGGTTCACGTTGAGCGCTACCGCGCGCAGGTTCGCGGCCGTGGCCCGGCCCTGAGCACCGGTGTAGGCCGTCCCGCGGGCGCCCATCCGGGCGGGCGACACCGAGGGCGGGCCGCTGAGGCGCTTCACCTGGCCGCCCTCCTGGTCGACCATCGTCAGCAGCGGCGCCTCCAGCGGGCGGGCGGTGCGCTGCAGCCGCCGCAGCTCGGCGCGCAGGTGGCGCCGTGAGGGGATGTTGCGATCGAAGACGATGACGCCGCCGACCGCCCCGGCGCGCGCCCGGGCGCGCAGCGCGGCGGGGAGATCGCCGCCGCCGTAGCCGACGATGATCCGCTGCCCGGCCAGCTCGCGCAGCGACAGCCGGTCCACCGCGTCGGTGGCGGGCGTCGGGTCCGGCGCCCGGGTCGTGGC
>CAZXNX010000115.1:0-7310 GCA_964642225.1 uncultured Solirubrobacteraceae bacterium
AAGAGCTCGCGCTTGCTCCCGCGCCCTCGCCGAGCGAGCGCGACGAGGGCGTCCGCCGGCCGGCCCTGGGCCAGCAGCAGTGCGCCGCGCCCCCATATCAGCGGGTTGTGGTTGACCAGGCTCTCCAGCTCCACCGACGGCGGTGAGCGCAGCGCCGCGGCCTCGGCGCCTTCGAGGTCGCCACGCTCGACGAGTGAGAGGACGAGCCACATGAGGGCGGTCGGCAGGGCGAAGGCGGGCAGGTGCGGCACCTCGACCGCTTCGCTCGCGTCGGCCTCGCAGGCGGCCAGGTCGCCGGCCCACCAGTTGACCAGGGCCCGCGCGGCGAGCCCGGCGAACAGGTCGTCGGGCCGCGCGGCGGTGCGGAGCTTCACCAGCGCACGATCGACCTCCGAGCGCGCGTCGTCGATCCGCTCGGCGAGCACCAGCGTGTAGATCGCCTGCACGTAGGGCGAGGACACGTCCCCCTCGGTGGCCAGCATCGCCCCGTCGCCGCAGGCGAGCGCCGCCAGGGCCCCGGCCACCTCGGCGTCGTCCCCCCGCAGGAGCCTGGCCGTGGCCAGGTTGGCGAGCAACAGGCGGTCAGCCGGGGTGGCGGGCACCTCCACCGGGTGCAGGGCGTCGACGGCCGCGGCCGCGGCGTCGCAGGTATCCGGGTGGATGATCCCCAGGGCGATCCGCTCCGCCTCCAGCACCGCCCGCATCGTGTCGTCGCCCTCGTCCAGGTCGCCGAGCGCGTCGGTCAGGACGGCCACCGACTGGGGTGCGTCCTCCACGATCCAGGTCACCCGGGCGAGCGTCAGGCGCGTGAAGGTCCGGGCCCCGCGGTCGGTGAGGAGAGGGAGGCTCTCGGCCATGTGGCGCAGCCCCGCGTGCACGTCCCCGCCGCCGCACAGCTCCGCGATCCCCAGTGCCGAGAGGGCCTGTCCGCGTTCGGCGTCGCCGGGCGGCGGTTCGGCCAGCGCACGACGCAGGCAGGAGACGGCCACGTCCGGGGCACCGCGGGTGAGCGCCCCGGTGGCGGCGTCCAGGAGGGCGGCGAAGGCCCACTCCTGCCCGGCCGGCTCGGTGGCGAGCAGGTGCGGCACGAGCCGCTCCGAGGGGGCGCCATCGTCGCGCAGGATCTCGGCCGCCCGGGCATGCATCCGGGTGCGCTCGCCGGGGCCCGTCTCCCCGTACACCGCCGCCCGCACGATCGGATGGGAGAACCGCAGCGGCCGCTCGGGCGCCAGGACGTCGGCCTCCACCAACGCGTCCGCGGTGGCGGCGGCCTCGTCGTCGTCGATGCCGGCCAGCGCCGCGGCGTGCCGCAACTCGACGTCCTCGCCCAGCACGGCGACCGCCTTGGCCAGCGCCGAGGCCGATGGGGCGCGGCCCGCCACCCGCAGCAGCAGCGACCGCGACACCGTCGTCGGCCCGAGCTCCAGCACGCGGGCGGCGCCGGTGGCGTCGGGCGGGATGCCGTCCGCACGCACCGCGGCGGCCAGCTCGCGCAGCAGGAACGGGTTGCCGCCCGTGGCCTGCCGGCAGGCGGCCACGAACGCGTCGTCGGGCGGGACGTCCAGGCGGGTGGTGAGCAGCTCGGCGATGGCGCGCTCCGACAGTCCGGCGGGACGCAGCACGGTGGCCTGCGCCCCCTGCTCGATCTGGCTCACGAGGTCGATGTCGGCCTCCGGCGTGGCCGGCCGCGAGGCGACGAGGAGCAGCAGCGAGAGCTCGGCGGCCCGCGGCGCGAGGTAGGCCAGGAAGCGCGCCGACCGCGTGTCGGCCCACTGCGCGTCGTCCACCACGATCGCCAACGGTCCCTCGGCGGCGAGGTTGGCCACCAGCCAGTAGAGGGCGTGCAGAACGGGGAAGCCCAGATCGCTGCCCGGCTCGAGCATCGGGCCGTCCAGCCCGAGGGCGGTGGCGGCGGGCGCGGCCGCGTCGGCGAAGAGCTGCTCCCGTCGCTCGGGGGGCGCCCCGGTCAGCTCGCGCTCGAAGAGCTGGCGCACCACGCCGAAGGCGAACTCGTGCTCCAGCTCGCCGCCCCGGGCGCGCAGCACGGTCATCCCCTGGGCCTGGGCCCGGCCGATCGCGTCGCCGACGAGCCGGGTCTTGCCGATCCCCGCCGCGCCCTCGATCACCAGGACGCCGCCGCGCCCCTCGGTGGCGGCCCGCAGGGCGTCGTCCACCGCGGCCAGCTCGTGGCCCCGTTCGATGAGCGGGGTGTCCCTGGGGGAGATCGGGCGGGGCACGGTCGCCCGACCGTACCGGACCGGCGCACGGGCGCCGGTCCGGCGGCCGGGCCCCGGCCTACTTGCGCAGGGTCACCGTGCGGGTGGCCGTGCTCGCGTTGCCGGCCGCGTCGCGGGCGGTGAAGCGGACGGTCACGCGCTGGCGGCGCAGGGACTTCAGCTTGCTGCTGCGGACCTTCAACTTCACGGTGCGAGCGGCGGCCGACAGGCTCGTGGGCTTCGTTGACAGCACCGTCGTGGCCTTCTTGCGGCCCTTGCGGGTGACCTGCACGACAACCGAGATGCGGCATGCCTCGTTGCAGACGATGCGCGGGGCCAAGCGGCCGACCTTGGCGCGCTTGACCTTCTTGGAGAGCTTCGTGACGGTGATCGACGGGGCCTTGGTGTCGCTCACGCCCGGGTCCCCGGGGTTGCCGGGGTTGCCGGGGTCGACCGGGTTCTGGGGGTTGCCGGGGTCGACCGGGCCGGGCTGCTCGCCCGGGTCCTGCGGATCGACCGGCGGGGGCTGCACGTTCAGGAGGCAGCCGTTGTCCGCGTTGCCCTTGATCGACGGGCAGGCGTCGTTGAACTTCGAGACGCCGTCGCCGTCCGGGTCGTCGCCCCAGTTGACGATCGTGCTGGCGGTGGCCTTGCTGTATCCGGAGAACGGGGTCAGCCGGTCCTGGGCCACCGCCTTGCCGTCGGCGAGCGAGGCGGTCGACGAGCTCACGTGGAGCACGCGGATGGTCTGCCCGGTGCCGGCCTGGATGCCGTCGTACTTGAGCGTGGCGCTGGGCATCGACGGCCCGCTCGGCCGCCAGATCGACGGGCTGTCGGGGTTGTCGGAGAGGACGTCCGGGTCGTGGGCGCTGGAGGCGTCGGTCCCCCACTGCAGCGCGGGGAAGGCGCTGCCGGCGCTCTTGAACACGGCCCAGTGGTCGTGGCGGTCGATCTCGAAGCCGCCGGTCTCGGCCGCGACGGAGAGCTGCCCGGCGGTGACCTTGGCGGCGAAGTCGACGTCCACGAGCTTGAACTGCCCGCTGGTGTTGGTGATCGTGTCGAGCTGGCGCAGGCGGCCGCCGACGACGCTCACCTGCCGCGAGACGGTCATGCCGCCGACGCTGCGGGCGGGGTAGGAGACGGAGGTCGCGGTGGTCGTGCACTGGTTGTCGATCGCGGGGTAGGCGACGCCGTTGACCGACAGGCGCCCGTGGTTCTTGGCGAAGTTCTGGCCGCCGCCGTTGTTCAGGCCGGAGTCGAGGCTGCCGTTGGTCTGCACGTCCCACGACGTGTTGCCCGGCCCCGGCAGGTGCACGTAGCAGGGTGAGGCGGCCTGGGCCGCGGTCGGCACGGCGAATGCAGCAGCAGCGGCGGTGGTGGCGGTGATGAGGGCGAGGCGCTTGGCGAACATCGGGGGCTCCTTGGGGATGGCGTGGAAGCTGATGACGCCATCCTGCGCCCCCGGCCCCTGGGGGTCATGGGGGTGCACCCCCTCAGTTTCCGCGGGGGTCCCCCGCGGCCACGAGGACGACCATCCCCGCGAGCAACAGCGGCGCCAGCGTGAGGCTCGGCACGAGCTCGCCCCGGACCACCCCCGCGACGAGGAACGCGCCGGCCATGTTCGCCGCCAGGACGGCGGCGGCGGGGCGCACCCAGCGCCCCGCAAGAAGCAGCAGCCCGCCGGCGAGCTCCACCGCCCCGACGAGCACCACGGCGACGCCCGGCAACGGCAGCCCGTATCCGCGGAAGGCGTCCACCTCCGCGTCGTACGCCACCCCCTTGCCGATCCCGAAGACGACGAAGACGGCGCCCGCGATCAGACGGATCGCCAGCAGGATCCGGGGGTCGATGCGGGCCATCGGCCCAACCTAGGCGGCCGCGGGCGCGGCGACCATGACGAAGCGGTGAACTCCGGCCTCAGATCGACTCGGGCTCCATCACGATCGCCCCGCACGGGCACTCCTCGACGCAGATGCCGCAGCCCTTGCAGTAGTCCAGGTCAAAGGCGTACCGCTGGCCCGGCTCGAGCTTGATGACCGCGTTGTCCGGGCACACGCCGTAACAGTTGTCGCACTCGAAGCAGTTGCCGCAGGACAGGCAGCGACGGGCCTCGAACAGCGCCGTGGAGGCGTCCAGCCCGCCCGCCACCTCGTCGAACGTCGAGGCGCGCCGGGCCGCGTCGAGCTGCGGCGCCACGCTGCGCGGCGCGTCGGCGTAGTACCAGGTGTTGAGCAGGTCGAAGTCCGCCACCTCGTGCTTGGGGCCCGGCCGCGCGTCGGGGATCCCGCGCAACCACGTGTCGATGTGGCGCGCCGCCTTCTTGCCGTGCCCCACACCGACGGTGACGGTCCGCTCGGCGGGCACCATGTCCCCGCCGGCGAAGATCCCTGAGTGCCCGGTCATCATGTTCGGGCCGACCTGCACGACGCCGTCCTCGATCGTCAGCCCCTCCACGTCGTCGAGCAGCGACAGGTCCGCCTCCTGGCCGAGCGCCAGCACGAGGGAGTCCGCCTCCAGCTCCTCGACCTCGCCGGTCGGCTGGGGGAAGCCCGTGTCGTCCAGCTCCATCCGCTCCAGCAGGAGCTTGCCGCCGTCGGCGTGCTTGACGGTGGAGAGCCACTTCATCGCCACGCCCTCGGCGAGCGCCTCCTCGACCTCGAAGTCGTGGGCGGGCATCGCCTCGCGGGTGCGCCGGTAGACGACGACGGCCTCCGTGGCGCCCAGCCGCTTGGCCGTGCGGGCCACGTCCATCGCGGTGTTGCCGCCGCCGTAGACGGCGACCCGCCGCCCGAGCAGCGGCTTGTCCTCGCCCTCCATGCTGGCCAGCACGGAGACGGCGTCGAGGATGCGGGCCGACTCGCCCGCCGGGATGTAGGCGCGCTTGCCGATGTGGGCGCCCACGGCCAGGAAGGCGGCATCGAAGGACCCCTCGGCCATCGTCGCCTGGATGTCCGTGACCTTGGCGTCCAGCTCCAGCGTGACCCCGAGGTCCAGGATGCGCTGGATCTCGGCCTCCAGCACATCGCGCGGCAGCCGGTAGGTGGGGATCCCGAAGCGCATCATGCCGCCGGGGAGCGGCCCCGCCTCGCGGATGGTGACCGTGTGGCCCTCCAGCGCCAGGTGGTAGGCGGCCGACAGCCCGGAGGGGCCGGAGCCGACGACCAGGACGCGCTTGCCGGAGGGCGGGGCGTCGACCTGGACGCTCCACCCCTGCTTGATCGCCTCGTCCCCGAGGAACCGCTCGACGGAGTTGATGCCGACGGCCTCGTCGAGCTGGCCGCGGTTGCAGGAGGTCTCGCACGGGTGGTAGCAGACGCGCCCCATCACGGCGGGCAGCGGGTTGTCGCGCATGATCTGGCGCCACGCCGCCTCGTAGCTGCCGTCCTCGGCGTCGTACAGCCACTGCTGGATGTTCTCGCCGGCCGGGCAGGCCTGGTTGCACGGCGGCAGCTTGTCGACGTAGACCGGGCGCTCGGTGCGCCACGACCCCGTCTTGTTGGCCAGGCTGGACCCGACGTCCAGCGTGATCGCGAAAGGCTTCTCCATCAGGCCATCTCCTCCGGCTCGTCGAGCAGGCCGAAGCGGCGGATGTTGCGGTCGGCGCCGGCCTGCAGGCGCGCGATCGTCTCCGTGTCCGGCTCGGCGCCGAACAGGTGCGCGTACCGCTTCTGCAGCTTCAGGTAGTCCTCCACGGGGTGCACGCGCCGGATCTTGGAGACCGACGTGACCTCCCCGTAGGCGCCCTCGAAGACGGGGAACAGCCCGGTCTCCTTGGCCAGCCGCGCGACCTTGATGCTGTCGCTGGAGGCGCACCCCCAGCCCAGCGGGCAGGTGACGAGCACGTGCAGGTAGCGGGCGCCGCGCAGGGTCATCGCGTGCTCGACCTTGGCCTCGAGGTCGCGCAGGTCGGCGACGGTGGCGGTGGCCACGTAGGGGATGTCGTGGGCCAGCGCGATGAGCGGGGCGTTCTTGCCCTGGCCGAACGGGTTGCCGGGGTGCTCGCCCACCGCCTGCGTGGTCATCGTCCGCGCAGCCGGCGGCGTCGCGCCGGAGCGCTGCACGCCGGTGTTCATGTACGCCTCGTTGTCGTAACAGATGTAGAGCACGTCGTCGTTGCGCTCGAACATCCCCGACAGGCAGGCGAAGCCGATGTCGACGGTGCCGCCGTCCCCGCCCTGGCCGACGACCCGCACGTCCTCGCGGCCCTTGACCCGCAGCGCCGCGGCCATGCCGGTGGCCACCGCGGGGGCGTTGCCGAACAGCGAGTGCATCCAGGGGATCTGCCACGACGTCTCGGGGAACGGGGTGGAGAAGACCTCCAGGCAGCCGGTCGCGTTGGCGGCGACGATGCCGCCCGGGCTCGACCGCATCGCGGTGTCCAGCGCGTAGCGGGCGCCGAGCGCCTCGCCGCACCCCTGGCAGGCGCGGTGGCCGCTGGTGAGGGTGTTGACGCGGGCGGGGTCGGACTGGACGGTGCGCTGGTCCTCGTCCAGGAGCCGGCCGCCCACCGCGAAGGTGCCGGTCTGGTAGAGCTTGATGGGCTGGGTCTCGGCCATCGGATCCTCAGATCGGGCGGGCGGCGACCACGCCGATGTCGCGGAGCATGTTCTCGGCGTGCGGGCCGGAGCGGCGCTCGGAGGCCTGCCGGGCCAGCTCGCGGTCGACGAGCTCCTGGTCCAGGTCCAGGAAGGTCAGGAGCCCCAGCTCGTCCGCCGCGGTCGCGGTGAACAGCCGGTGCAGCGACGCCTTGGTGATGGCGCGGCCGCCGAGGCCGGCGATCGCGGTGTGCACGGGGATGGCGCTGCCGGCCAGGGCGTGGCGCACGTCCTGGGAGACGATCCCGCCGATGCCGACGGCGAGGGCCTTCTCCAGCACGAGCACGCGGCGGGCGTGGCCGAGCGCCTCGCGCACCTCGTCGAGCGGGAAGGGGCGGTAGGAGGTCAGGCCCACCACGCCGATCGCCATGCCCTGCTCGCGCAGGTCGTCGACGGTGTCCTTGATCGTGCCGAGCACCGAGCCGAGGGCCAGCACGATCGTCTCGGCGTCCTCGGTGCGGTAGGTCCGCAGAAGGCCGCCGGAGTCCCGGCCGAACTG
>CAZXNX010000116.1:0-1568 GCA_964642225.1 uncultured Solirubrobacteraceae bacterium
GGTGCCGCAGACGGTCAACGTCACCGGCCGCCAGTTCGCCTGGACGGTCAACCCGCCCCGCCTGAAGATCGGGCTGAAGACCCGCTTCCAGGTCCAGTCCGCCGACGTGGCCCACGGCCTGGGCGTCTATGACCCAGATGACGTGCTGATCAAACAGGTCAACGTCGGCCCCGGTGTCCAGCAGGACTTCGTCATCACCTTCACCCGACCCGGGACCTACAAGTTGCGCTGCCTGGAGTTCTGCGGCGTCGATCACCACCTGATGGAGAACAAGATGGAGGTGACCCGCTGATGGAAGCCGCCGCGCTGCCGCTCAAGGTCCAGGAGGTCAAGACGATCACCGAGGCCCGGGTCAACCGGATGGTCCTCTGGTACGTCGGGGCCTCGACCGCGTTCCTTTTCGTGTCGGGTCTGCTCGGGATGCTGCTCCGCGAGAGCCAGGCCGATCTGGTCCGTATCCAGCCCAACCTGTTCTACGCGATCATGACCGCCCACGGCTTGGGCGCCTTTGTCGCCTGGGCCGCCTTCGCGGTCATGGGCATCGGCTTCTGGGTGCTCGGCGAGGTCGGGTTCCAGATGCGCAAGCCGGGCTTCGTCCTGGCCGGCATCGCCTGGTGGACGATGGTCATCGGCGTCGTCGGCATCGTCATCACGACGCTGCTCATGGGCTTCGGCGCGTCGTGGGTGTTCCTCTACCCGCTGCCCTTCAACTCCTCGGGGGAGTGGAGTGACACCACCACCGGCTTGTTCTCCTTCTCGGTGCTGCTGACCGGCGTCTCGATCATCACGTGGGGCTTGGCCATCCTCGACACGGCCACCGGCCCTGGGCTCGGCGCCCCGGACGGGACGTCGTGGATCAAGCGGTTCGGCATGTCGCTGGGCTTCGGCTACCTGTGGCCCAAGCGGTTCCCGTCCTCGCGGCCGCTGCCCTACCCGGTCATCCCGCTCGTCGTCATCGGCTTCGACATGATCATCGCCACGCTGCCGCTCGCGGCGCTGCTCGTCGTGATGATCGTGCAGGCCTTCGACCCGTCGGTCACGATCGACGCGCTCCTGGCCAAGAACCTCCTGTGGTTCTTCGGGCACCCCGTCGTCTACCTCCTGCTCTTCCCCGCGGTGTCGATCTTCTACCTGCTCGTCCCGCGTTACGCCAAGCGGGAGCTGGTGGCCGGGAAGATCGTCGCGATCGCCTGGTTCATCGCCGTCGTGGTGAACGTCATCGTCTGGGCCCACCACATCTACCTGGACTACCCAAACAACTCGATCCAGTCCACGCTCAACGCGTCGATGCAGCCGCTGACGTTCGCGATCACGCTGCCCTCGGCGATCAGCCTCTACAGCCTGTCGGCGACCATCTGGCGCTCGGACTTCCAGTGGACGCCCGCGGCCAAGTTCCTCGCCGCGGCGATGGTGAGCTGGATCGTCGCCGGCCTCCAGGGTCTCGTCAACGCGACCATCGTCCTGGACACCGCCATCCACAACACCATGTGGATCGTCGGCCACTTCCACAACATGGCCCTGCTCAACATCGGCATGGTCATCTTCGCCGCCGTCTACGCGATGCTGCC
>CAZXNX010000116.1:1668-4972 GCA_964642225.1 uncultured Solirubrobacteraceae bacterium
GGCACCCCGATCAAGGCCAGCGCCGGCCAGACGCTGTTCACCGAGAACTGCGGCAGCTGTCACACGCTGGCCGCGGCCGGGACCACCGGGCAGGTCGGCCCCAACCTCGACCAGCTCAAGCCGAAGGCGGCCCTCGTGCTCGCCGCGCTCAAGAAGGGTGGCGCGGGCAGCGGTACGATGCCCAAGGACCTGCTGACCGGCAAGGACGCGCAGGACGTCGCCGACTACATCCAGCAGAACGCGGGGAAGAAGTAGACACCACGGCCACAGTCGAGCGGGAACGCGGCGCCGAGCGCGTCGCCCTGACCAACGCAGCGGCAGGACTGTCCTTCGCGGCAGCCTGCCTGCACGGCTCGGTGATGGTCACCCATTTCCGGGAGTACTTCCTCTTCGGGCTGTTCTTCGCCATCGTCACGCCGCTGCAGATCGCCTGGGCCGTGCTGATCGTCCGCCGGCCCGACAACCGCCGACTGCTCATCGCGGGCGGAGCGGTCAACCTTGCCATCGCCCTGATCTGGCTGGTGTCGCGCACGGTCGGCCTGCCCTTCGGGCCCGAGGCGCTCCAGGCCGAGGGCATCGGCCCCAAGGACCTCCTGGCCACCTGGGACGAGCTGATGATCGGCGTGATCGTGGCGCTGCTGGTGCTGCGCTCGGTCCCGCGGCCCGGTCCCCGCTGGCTTCCCGTCCTGGCGTGGGTGCTTGCGGCGGTGAGCATCGTCGGGGCCCTGATCGCCAAGGGCGGCCACTGATGCACCCTCGCAGGGCCGGCCGCGGGCCACGCGCCGCGGCCGCGGTGCTGGTCGCTGCCCTGGCCGTGGCCACACTCGCCGGATGCGGGGACACGTCCAAGGCCGCCGACCAGTACCGGGGCCAGGCGCTTGGCGTGGCGGCAAAGCCCGCCCCGGAGATCACGCTGCGCAACTCGCTCGGCAGGCCGGTGAAGCTGTCGGACTACCGCGGCAAGGCCGTGCTCCTCTCCTTCCTCTACGCCGACTGCCCGGACGTCTGCCCGCTCATCGCCGGCAAGCTGGCCGCCGTGCGCAAGCGCCTGGGGGCCAAGGCCGACACGGTGCAGCTCCTGGCCGTGTCCGTGGACCCCGAGGGGGACACCCCGGCGCGCGTCAACGCCTTCCTGCGCGCCCACGGCCTCACCGGGAAGATGGAGTACCTCGTGGGGACCAAGCACGAGCTCGTCGGGCCCTGGCGGGCCTACGCGGTCGGGGTCCGGGGAGCGCCCGGCAGCACCGACCTGGCCCACTCGTCGCTCATCTACGGCATCACGGCCTCGGGCAAGCAGGCCGTCGTCTACTTCCAGGACGCGCCGATCTCCGCCATGGTCCACGACGTGCCGGTGCTGGCGCGGTCATGAGCAGGCGCGGGCGGATCACCGTCTTCGTGTCGATCGGCCTCCTGCTGGTGGCGATCGCGGCCATCGAGGTGGCCAGCGGCCTGTCGCAGGAGGAGCCGGCCGCCGCCGAGGTGGTGCTGCCCTCCTCCGTCCTGGTCGCGCCGAGGGCGACGGTGGCCTCGCTGCGGGGCAAGCCGTCCATCGTGCACTTCTGGGCCAGCTGGTGTGACCCGTGCATCAAGGAGGCCCGCGAGTTCCCCAAGCTGGCCGAGCAACTGGGCGGCCGCGCCAACCTCGTCGGGGTGGACTTCTCCGACGACCACGCGGGGGCCAGGGCGTTCGTGCGGCGCTTCGGCTGGACGTTCCCCGTGCTCGTCGACGCGGCCGGCACCGCCGGCGAGCGCGACGGCGTCGTCGGCCTGCCGACCACGCTGATCCTGGACCGGGACGGGCGCATCATCAAGCGCCTGCAGGGCCCGCAGACCGCCGCCGGCCTGCTCAAGCAGCTGCCGTAGGACACCGGGCTAGGGTGTGGCGATGACCGCCGCTCCCGTCCGCATCCTGCTCATCTCCGGCGCCCTGCGGGCCGGGTCGGTGCACACCGCCGCCCTGCGCACCGCCGCCGCCCTGGACGTGCCGGGCGTCGACGCCGTCCTCTACGACGACGTCGCCGCGCTGCCGCACTTCAACCCCGACGACGACCCGATGGACGGCACGCCGCCCGCCCCCGTCGTGGCGCTGCGGGGGGCGCTGGCCGGCGCCGACGCCCTGCTCTTCTCCACGCCCGAGTACGCCGGGGCGCTGCCGGGCGCGTTCAAGAACCTGCTGGACTGGAGCGTCGGAGGAGGGGAGACCGACCGGATGCACGCCGGGTGGATCAACACGGCCGGCCCGGCCGCGCCGAGCGGCGCCGCCGACGCCCACGCCTCGCTGCGCAAGGTGCTGGGCTACACCGGCACGATCGTGGTGGAGGAGGCGTGTGTGCGCATCCCGCTGGGCCGCGACGCGGTCGGCGATGACGGGACGGTCGGCGACCCACAGGTCCGCGCGCAGATCGCCGAGGCGCTGCGGGCGCTGGCCGCGGCGGTCGACCGGGCGCGTGGCGCTGCTTGACATGTGACCAAAAGGTCACCTATTGTCGGGTCCATGGACGAGGTGTTCAAGGCCCTGGCCGACCCCACGCGCCGCACGCTGCTCGACGCCCTCTACGCGGAGGACGGGCAGACGCTGACCGCGCTGGAGCAGCGGGTGGCGATGTCGCGCTTCGGCGTGATGAAGCACCTGAAGGTGCTCGAGGAGGCGCATCTGGTCGTGACCCGCCGGCGCGGGCGCGAGAAGCTGCACTTCCTCAACCCCGTCCCGATCCGGCTGGTCCACGACCGGTGGGTCAGCAAGTACGCCGAGCCCTGGGCGGCGACGCTCACGGGCCTCAAACGACACATGGAGGAGGACGTCATGGAGAAGATCTACGAGATCTACATCAAGACCACGCCCGAGCGGTTGTGGGAGGCGATCACCGACCCCGAGCAGCGGCGGAAGTACGCGTTCGGCGTGGCGCTGGACACCGACTGGAGCGTCGGGTCGACGTACGTCGCCACCAGCCCGCAGGCGGACGGCCCGCTGTCGCGGGGCGAGAACCTGGAGGTCGACCCGCCCCGCCGCCTGGTGCAGAGCATGACCGCCCTGTGGAGCGAGGAGGTCGAGGCGGAGGGCGCCTCCCGCATCACCTGGGAGATCGAGCAGGTCGGCGACTCCTGCCTGCTGACCGTCACCCACGACCAGCTCCGTGACGGGGCCCACGGCGAGCTCTACGGCGGCTGGCCGATGATCCTCTCCGGCCTCAAGACGCTGCTGGAGACCGGCGAGCAGCTGACGACGCCCGGCTCCCTGCGCTACACATAGGCGACCCCCGCGCCGCGCGGGGGAGTAACCCCCCCCGGGGCACCCGCCAACCCC
>CAZXNX010000116.1:4982-7231 GCA_964642225.1 uncultured Solirubrobacteraceae bacterium
CGTGACTGACCTCTTCGGCTATCCGGGCGGCGCGGTGCTGCCGATCTATGACGCCCTGTTCAACGAGCCGCGCCTGCGCCACGTGCTGGTCCGCCATGAGCAGGGCGCGACCCACGCCGCCGAGGGCTATGCGCGGTCCACCGGCAAGCCGCATTGGCACGCGGGCGGCGATGATCCACGCTGGACGCACGATGCCTTCCCCTTCCGCCGACTCCGCTCCCGCCACCCCGACCGCCGGCCGGCCGCCCGTCCTGCAGCGCCTGCAGGGCTGGGCATCCGCCACCCGCGAGGACCTGCAGGCCTGGTGCGCGCAGACGCTGGTCCTCAACGGCGCCGTCGCCGGCGCGGCCGTCCTCGTCAGCGCCCTGATCTGGGGCGTCACCGGCGGCGGCCCGTTCTGGCCCGTCTGGCTCATCGTCGGCTTCGGGATCCTGCTCGGCCTGCAGCTCGCGCTGGCCCGCGTCCTCACCGTGCCGGACGGCGCCACCCGCTGGTTCCTGCTCGACGCGGTCGTGCTGCTCGCCGCCATCGTGCTGTGCGCAGCGCTGTGGGCCGGCACCTCCAGCGGGATGTTCTGGCCCGTGTGGGTCATCCTCGGCGCGATCGTCTGGCTCGTCGCGCACGCCGTGATCGCCTTCCACGAGCGGCTGCTGCCGTCGGACGAGCACCGCGGCCTCCAGCAGCGCATCGAGCAGCTCACCCGCACCCGGGCCGGCGCCGTCGACGCCCAGGCCTCCGAGCTCAACCGCATCGAGCGCGACCTGCACGACGGCGCGCAGGCCCGCCTGGTGGCGCTGACGATGTGCCTGGGCCTGGCCCGCGCGCATCTGGACGACGATCCCCGGCGGGCCGGCGCCCTCATCGACGAGGCCCGCGACCAGGCCCGCCTGGCCATCGCCGAGCTGCGCGAGCTGGCCCGCGGCATCGCCCCGCCCATCCTGCTGGACCGGGGCCTGGAGGCCGCCGTCGGCGCGCTCAGCACCACCGGCGCCGTGCCGATCGCCGTGCACGCGGACGGTGAGGCCCGCGCCCCCGAACCGGTCGAGCGCGCCGCCTACTTCGTGGTCGCCGAGGCGGTAGCCAACGCCACCAAGCACGGGGCGCCGACGGCGATCGACGTGACGCTGGACCGCGGCGAGGACGAGCTGCTCGTGCAGGTTCGCGACGACGGCCACGGCGGCGCCAACGCGCAGGGCCCCGGGCTCATGGGGCTGCGCGCCCGCACCGAGGCGCTCGACGGCGTGCTCACCGTGAGCAGCCCCGCGGGCGGCCCCACCACCGTGGCGGCGAGGTTCCCATGCGTGTCGTGATCGCCGAGGACCTGGCCCTGCTGCGGGAGGGGCTGCAGCGCCTGTTGGAGGACCGCGGCATGGAGGTCGTGGCCGCGGTGGGTGACGGCGACGCGCTCGTGCGCGCCGTCATGGGCCACAAGCCCGACATCGCGGTGGTCGACGTGCGCATGCCGCCGACCTTCCGCGACGAGGGGCTGCGCGCCGCGCTGGCCGCCCGCGAGCGCCGGCCCGAGCTGGCCGTGCTGGTGCTCTCGCAGTACGTGGAGCCGACCTACGCGGCCGAGCTGCTGGCCGACGGGCGCGGCGGCACGGGCTACCTGCTCAAGGAGCGCGTCAGCGACGTCGCCGACTTCGTCGACGCGCTCGAGCGCGTGGCCGCCGGCGGCACCGCGCTGGACCCCGAGGTGGTCGCCCAGCTCGTCGCGCCGGGCCGCCGGCCGGACGGGCCGCTGTCGCAGCTCACCCCGCGCGAGCTGGAGGTGCTCGGCCTGATGGCGGAGGGCCGCTCCAACCAGGGGGTCGCCGACGCCCTCGTCGTGACGCCGGGCGCGGTGGAGAAGCACATCGCGGCGATCTTCGGCAAGCTCGGCCTGGCCACCTCGCCGGCCGACCACCGCCGGGTGCTGGCGGTGCTGCAGTTCCTGCAGGCCCGGTAGTCAGCCGCCGAGCGCGTCGCGGCGCGTGCGCCAGAAGTCGAGCAGGTGCGCCAGCGGGTCCGGCGCGGCGGCCACCGCCGACCACCCCAGCTCGGCGCCGGGGAACCCGGTGGCCTGCCACAGCGGGCCGGCGGGCGGCGCGCTCCACGGCGTGACGTACGCGTACGGCTCGTCGTGCTCGCCGTCGCCGGGCGACACGCCAAAGCCGGCGCGAGTGCCGGCTTCCTCGTCGCCCTGCTCGTAGGCGATGTCGAAGTGCTCGGGCCACAGGCGGATGGGGGAGGGATCCGTGGACTCCGGG
>CAZXNX010000117.1:0-7212 GCA_964642225.1 uncultured Solirubrobacteraceae bacterium
CTGCTGCGCGGCGGCCGCCTGGACCGCGACGTCCCCGGCGTGGGGGCGAACGTCGTCGACACCACGGGCGCCGGCGACACCCTGCTCGGGACGCTGGTGGCCGAGCTGGCCCTCAGCGACTACTACGGCCCCGCCCTGGCCGCCGCGCTGCCGCACGCGGTCGCCGCCTCGGCGCGGTCGACCGAGCACTGGGGCGCGCACTGAGCCGCGGCGGGGGCGCCGCGGTGCTCCCGACCGGCTGACGGATCCGGCCGCGCAGCACCCTCCGGGTGAAGCTGGCGCGCGCCTTGTGCCGTTCCGGTGCACGTGCCCCACGCCGGTCCGACGGCATGGAGAGGCGGGCGCGCCAGCCTTGTGACAGCGGTCCAAAGCCCCGTCGCAGATGCTGTCCACCTGGTCGATATCCATGACGGGGCGGCTCTGGGATTGTCATGGAGGTTGGGACGGTCACCCCTTGAGGCGGCCGTCGCGTCCAGTACGGAATCGGACATTGCTCGCACCCAGATACCAGTCGTGGTGGTCTGCCGCCCACCTGCTCGCGTTCTGCTGACGCTGCTCCCGCAGTGAGGGAGGAGCGCGGCGCCGACCGGCGCCGTCGCAGTCACGACGACTGAAACGAGCAGAGGAATGTCTGAACCACGTCGTGGGCCCGAGCGGGTCCACGTCCATCCGTTGCACCACTCCGGGACCCGCGCCGCAGGTGTGCCGGCGCTCCCCGGGGGGAATTCGTCCGTCCAAAGACAGGGGACATTGTCGTGAGACTCCGACAGATGCGGTCACTGACCGCACTCACCGTGGCGGTGGGCAGCCTTGCCCTCGCCACCTCGGCCACAGCGGCGACGCTGACGGTCGACGACGACGGGCAGGACTGTCCGTCCGCCTCGTTCTCGTCCATCCAGGGCGCCGTCGACGCGGCCGCCAAGAACGACACCATCGTCGTCTGCGCCGGTGACTACGTCGAGGGCTCCGGCAACCCCGGCACCAACGCGGTGTCGATCACCAAGAGCCTGACCATCAAGGGCGTCGGCGCCGACCTGGTGACGATCTCGCCCAAGGCCAACGGCCCGCAGAGCACGATCGCCGCCGCCAGCCCGAACCTCCGCGACGCGGTGGGCAACATCGTCGGCATCATCGGCGACCCGGACTTCCCGCTCACCGTGAACATCTCGGGTGTGACGGTGGACGGCGCCGGCGTGGCCAGCGAGGCCGGCGTCCTGTACCTGGACGCCATGGGCTCCTACTCCCGCAGCCGGGTGACCGACGTGGTCACCTCGATGGGCCCGAACGCCTTCTCCATCCCGGGCGGCTACCGCAGCGCGCAGCTCGGCTACGGCCTGGCCCAGGTGACGGCGGCGACCGTGACCCCGGCGCAGGCCGGCACGCGCGTGCTGACCCTCGACGCCACGCGCGTCGACGGCTACAACACCGCGGGCGTCCTGATCAGCGGGGCGACGGGCGAGACCCCGCCGCTCACGAACTCGGGCGTGGTCAACCGCGCCGTGATCAACAACTCCCAGGTCGTCGGCCGCACCCAGTGCGTCAACTACGAGGCCAACGGCACCTGCGGCGGCTCGCAGCTGGCGCTGCTGACCACCGGCCCGCTGTTCGGTCAGGACGGCGTCCGCATCGCGGGCGGCGCCACGACCGCCATCACCGGGTCGCTGATCTCGCAGAACCTCGTCAACGGCACCGGCGCTCCGACCCGGAGCACCATCGCCGCCAACGGCACGGTCACCAGCCAGACGGCGAACAACGCCAATCTCGTCAAGGGCTCCGGCGTGCGGCTCGTCGCCGCCGGCACCTCGACCATCGCGACGTCGAACATCGTCGACAACGCGTACGGCGTGCAGAACCTGCTCGCCGACTGGACGACCGCCCAGACGGTGCAGATGAAGGCCGAGAACAACTGGTGGGGCCTCAACTACTACCGCGGCGGCGCCACGGGCGCCGGCCAGGCCGTCAACCCCGGCCCGGCCGTCTCCCCGGCCGCCAACCCGCCGATCCCGGAGAACCCGGTGAACGGCGCCACGGTGGCCGACACGGTGCTGACGTCGCTGCTGACGTCGACCGCCGTCGACTTCGTCCCGTTCCGCGACGGCCCGCAGAGCGCGGCCGACTCGGGCGAGTACGTCGTCTACAACGCACCGGGCCCGGTGAGCGACGCGGCACCGACCGTGTCGCTGGGCAACGTCTCGGCGGCCGTGGGCAGCACCGCCACGCTCACCGCCACCGCGGAGGACGACTACGCGGTCAAGCAGGTGACGTTCCTCGAGGGCGCCACCCCGCTGGAGACCGTGTCGTACGGGCCGTACAGCCTGGACGTGGTCATCCCGGCGGACGCGACGTGCGGGGTCCGCACGTTCACGGCCGTCGTGGAGGACTCCTCCGGCCAGACGGCCTCGGCCTCCGGGACCCTCACGGTGACCGACTGCCCGACGACGCCTCCGCCGACCACGACGACCACCACGACGACCACGCCCCCGCCGGCCCCCGTGCCGCCGAGCGTCGTGTTCGCGACGAGCACCAAGACGGTCGAGAGCAAGGGGACGGAGTTCGGTGTGGTGCCGACGGCAGCCGCCGGCGTCGCCAAGGTCGAGTACCTGCTGGGGACCCGCAAGGTCTGCACCGCCACCAGCGCGCCGTACTCCTGCAAGATCGTGCCGAACGGCGGTGAGACCGGCAAGCAGTCGCTGCGGGTCGTGCTGACCGACGGCGCGGGCGCCACGGCCGAGGCCACACGGGAAGTCACCGTGGCCCGGTTCGCGACGTCGCTGTCGCTGAAGGTCGGCAGCACGCCGGTCAAGGGCGGCAAGAGCCGCAAGACGATCGGCGGGAAGCTCAAGCTCCCCTCGGCGGTCACCACCGCCCAGGGCTGCCAGAGCGGCTCCGTCACGGTCGTCGTCAAGAAGGGCTCGTCGACCGTGTCCAACAGCCAGGTGAAGCTCAGCAGCTCCTGCCGCTTCACCAAGTCGATCACGGTCAAGAGGACGAAGAAGAAGACGACCTACACGGTCAGCGCCAAGTTCGGTGGCAACACCGTGCTGCTCCCGACCAGCAACGACCGGAGGTTCTCCTGATGTTCCGCCGACGCTCCATCAACGCCCTGGTGGCCGCTGCTTCGGCAGCGGCCGCCCTGGCCGGACTGCCGGCGGTGGCCTCGGCGGACGTGGATCCCACGGGATGCACGCCCAACGTCGCCTATGCCTCCGACATCCCGACGTTCAAGCAGGTCACGGGACGTGAGCTCGGTGCCGGTGGCACCGGTCGCGGCACCGTGCCCGTCGCCGGCGGCACGCCGTCCGGCTCGTACTCGGCCAACTCGACCAAGGTGCTCAACGACTACGGGGACGCCCTCGTGGCGGCCACGGCCAGCAACACCCGCGTGAAGATCAAGACCTACGACCTGGGCCTGACCAACACGCAGAACCCGGACCGCCACCTGAAGTTCTTCGTGGTGGGCACCCCGGAGAACATCGACGCGCTGGACGCCAAGCGCGCCGGGACGGACTACAGCGACCAGGAGTTCTGGGCCGGCGTGCGCGCCGGCACGATCTCCGAGGCCGATGGCGTGGCCAACGTCCGCAAGCGGCCCGCGTTCGCGTGGGTCACGGCGACGCCGCACGGCAACGAGCCGGCCGGCGGCGAGGCCATCGCGCGGCAGATGTACGAGCTGGCGGCGCGGACGGACTGCGCCAACGCCCGTCGTCTGGCCAACCTCGACACGTTCACGATGCTCGTGCGCAACCCGGACGGTCGCGACACGAACAGCCGCACGTCGCCGTGGTCCTTCGACCACAACCGCGACTTCGGCACCCAGAACCAGATCGAGAACCGCAAGTTCATCCCGATCATGAACAAGTACCCGGGCGTCTTCTTCATCGACGCCCACCAGCAGTCCAGCGGGTACTTCTTCCCGCCGAACGAGGACCCGGTCCACCACGAGCTGTCCAACTTCACGCTGGACTTCATCCAGAAGGACATCGGTCCGATGCTGCAGAAGGCATTCAACGACCAGAGCTCGGCGTACCAGAACTACAACTCGTACGACATGTTCACCCCCGAGTACGGCGACTCCGTCCCGTCCCTGATCATGGGCGCGGCCGGCATGACGTACGAGAAGGGCGTCGACGAGCTGTACGGCAAGCAGGTCTACGACCACTACCTGGCGATCGACAAGACGATCGACGTCACCTCCAACAACAAGGTCCGGCTCCTCACCGACTGGGTCAACCAGTGGGAGGAGGCCAAGGTGCAGGGCGAGAGCTGCGAGCTGCAGAAGAACAAGCTGGTCAGCCCGCTGCACGACACGATCGCCACGCAGCCGGACATCAACGTGTGCGGCTACTTCTTCCCCCCGGGGCAGCACGACGGTGACACGTCGCGCCTCCTCAAGGAGCTGAAGAGCGTCGGCGTCCACATCTACAAGCTGGATGCGGACGTCAGCGCCACGGGCGTGCACGAGTACGGCAAGGCCGACGTGGCCAAGACCCTGCCCAAGGGGACGTTCTACATCCCCATGGGCCAGACCCAGAAGCACTGGATCCAGGCCGTCCTCGGTGAGGATCCGTTCGAGGCGTTCCCGTACAACTACGACGTCGTGACCTGGTCCTACCCGCTGCAGCGCGGGCTGGGTGGCTCCGGGTTCCTGACGGCACAGATGCCGTCGGGCGCCACGATGACGGAGCTGGACGCCATCGACACCGGCTCCGCGCCGGACACGGCAAGCCCCGTGTACGCCTTCAACGGCGACTCCCTGCAGTCCCTGGCCCTGGCCACGGACCTCATGGGCAAGGGCGTGACGGTCTCGCGGGCCAAGGACGCGTTCGACGTGGGCGGCAAGCACTTCTTCACGGGGACCTTCCTCGTGGACGGTGCGACGCTCGCCTCGAGCGGGGCCGACCTGGCCGCGCTGGCGGAGGATCGTCAGACGGGCGTGTACGGGCTGACCGGGTACCCGGTCTCCCGGCAGGTGCTGACCACGCCGAAGATCGGTGTGTACGTGGGCGCCTCGGTGCCGTCGTACCCCGGCTCCTCGGATGCGGGCAACCACATCTGCAGCAACAGCGCCTGCGAGACGCTGTTCGGGCTGCTCGAGAAGATCCACCTCAACTGGGATCTGATCAAGCCGGTCACCGCGACGGAGCTGGCGGCCGGGCGCCTGGTGAACGAGACGTTCACCGCGTTCATCAACCCGGGCGTCACCATCGCCGCGGGTGCCGGCGCCACCGCGCTGCAGACGTTCGTCAACGGTGGCGGGCGGTACGTGGGCTGGAACGCCAACGGCATCAGCTCCGCGCGCAACGCGGGCATGACCAACGTCAACACGAACTCGATCTCGGGCCTCAACACCCCGGGCACCGAGTTCTCGGCGACGTACGACACGAGCAACCCCGCAGCCTGGGGCGCCGACCTCGGCGGCTGGCTCTACCGCGACTCCAGCGGCAACCCGGTCATCGATCCGGCGACGCTCACCCTGACCACCCCGAACAACGTGCCCACCGCCACCGCGGTCGTGAAGTACGGCGGCGAGTACCCGGCCTCGGCCGAGAACCCGCTGCGCGCGTTCGGCTTCCAGGTCAACGGCATCGGGACCGGCAAGCTGGACGGCCGCCCCGCGGTCGTGGACCAGCCGTTCGGCTCCGGCCACGCGATCCTGATCGGCTTCAACCCGTACTACCGGGGTTGGAAGGACCAGGACGAGCGGCTCGTGCTGAACGCGGCCACCTACCCGACGGGCGCCTCGCTGCCCGCCGACGCGGTGGTCACCCGGCGCGACACGCTGACCAAGGCGCAGGTCGCCGATGCGGCCCTGCCGGTCGCCGATCCGGTCGCCAGGAAGGCGCTCGGGACGACGACGGTGAACCGCACCGTCACGGCCCAGGTGAACCACGACAAGGACGTCAAGATCGTGGTCAACAAGGCGTACGGCAAGAAGCTGAAGGCCGCCGTCGCCAAGGCCAGGGTCGGGCAGAAGATCCGCAAGAAGATCCGGTACGTGACCGGGAAGTACACGGTCACCCTGGTCGTGCCCAACGTCCGGACCAAGGATGACCACGCCCGCGAGATGTGGGTGTCGGCCATCATGGGCCAGGTCAAGAAGGCCAAGCTGCGCGTGACGAGCGCCCAGCTCTAGCCGCGGTCGCAGTCCCGCAGGTCCTCGCCCCCGGCACACGCCGGGGGCGAGGTCGTTGTGGCGCGGATCGCGGATGCGCGCCCGGTACGATCCCGGCATGTGCATGCAGTGCATGGCCGGGGCGATGACCGCCGGCGCCGCCACCACCGGAGCGCGCTGTTGGTTGCAGGCGCACCGCCCTCGCTGGATGACCGATCGCCACATGGTGTGGGCGACCCGGGGCTTCATCGGCGCCGGCCTGCTCGCCTCCACGCTGGTGCTCGGCGGAGCGGGCTGACCTCCACCCGGTTCACCGTTCTGGGCTTCGGCGCGCTCGGCCTCGCGGGCTCCGCGGCGATCCTGGCCGCCGTGGTCCTCGTCGCCCTCGTGGTGCAGCGGCTGTGATGGGCTTCCGGCGACTCGCTCCGCTGCTGCCCGTGCTGGCCGCCACGGCCGGGCTGGTGGGCTGCGGCGAGCCCGCGGCGGTGGCCACGCCCCTGGACCGGGGCGTCGCCGCGGCCGGGAAGGACGGGCCCGCACGGGTGGACCTGCGCACGGCGAACGGCCGCCCCTACGACCGGTTCTACGTGTTCCCGCCGTACGCGACGGCGTCGGCGATCCGGGACACCCTCGGGTTCCGCTCCTCCGTGGCCGAGGACCTCGCCCCCGGTACGTCGGAGGGGGAGACGGAGCTCGTCTTCGTGCGCGGCGACGATGTGGTGGCGGCGTGGCGGTACCCGCGCGGGAAGGTCGACTTCAGCTGCGTCGAGCCGTACCGCGGGTTCGCGGCACGCGACGCCCGCTTCACGCTCCGGCGCGCGCCGGGATACCCCGGTCTGCTCGCCCGCTTTGCCCGGGGGCCATCGCCCCCCAACCGGGCCGGGGACGGCTGCCGGAGCTGACCCCGATAGCGTTGTGGCGGTGCCCGCCGTCGCCCTCGTCACCTGCGCCACGCTCCCGGAGCTGGACGGGGACGACCAGCTGATCGCCCCGGCGCTGGCGGCGCTGGGCGTCGACGCCGTCCCCGCCGTGTGGTCGGACCCGGCGGTCGACTGGGAGGCCTTCGACCTCGTCGTCCTGCGCAACCCGTGGGACTACAC
>CAZXNX010000118.1:0-4381 GCA_964642225.1 uncultured Solirubrobacteraceae bacterium
GTAGATGGCGCCGGGATGGACCAGCTGGCCGGCGCGCGCCAGGTCGACGGTGCCGACGAGGGTGCCGTCGCCCAGCACGATGTGGACGAGGTCGGTGGACGACCCCCGTAGCCCCACCCCGCCGCCGGGCCAGCCCGCCTCCAGGCCCAGGCAGGCGTCGGCGAGCCGGGCACGCTCCTCGATCCACGCGCGGCTGCCCGGGCTGCCCAGCTCCTCGTCCGGGACGAGCAGCACCTCGATCGCGCCCAGCCCGTCGAGCCCGTGCCGGCGGGCGACGTCGATCGCGTGCGCGGCCATCACCACGCAGCCCTTCACGTCCCCCACGCCGGGGCCGCTCAGCCAGTCGCCGTCCCGCGCCACCGGCCACGTGGCCGCCGTGCCGGCCGGCCACACGGTGTCGGCGTGCCCGACCACCAGGACCGTCGGGCCGTCGCCCACCTCCAGCCGCGCCGTGAGCTGGTGACCCCGCTCCGGCAGCGGACGGCGCGCGATGGCGCACCCGCGGGCGGCGAAGAGCTCGGCGTAGCCGTCGGCCACCCGGTCCACGCCGGCCGCGTCGTAGGAGCCGCTGTCGATGGACGCCAGCGCCGTGATCTCGTCGACCATCGCGGGCGTCTGCTCCCGCAACTCGTCGCGAAGGGCGCCAGCGCCTACCATCGCCCCATGCCGTCCGCCGCCCGCACCGCATGACGTTCTCCCTGCTCGGCCGCTGCCCGCGGACCGGACAGCTCGGCGCCGCCGTGACCACGTCGGACCTGGCGGTCGGCGCGCGGGTGCCCTTCGCGGTCGCCGGTCTGGCCGTGGCGGTCACCCAGCACCGCACCGACCCGCGCCTGGGGCCGCGCGTGCTGGAGCTCGTGCGCTCCGGGTGCACGCCCCAGGAGGCCGTGGCCGCGGTCGCCGCATCGACCCCGCACCGGGCCTGGCGGCAGGTTGCCGTGCTGGACGCCGGCGGGGCCCACGCCGTCTTCTCCGGCAGCGGGGTGACCCCCGAGGTGGGCGAACTGGCCGGTGAGGACTGCCTGGCCGTGGGCAACATGCTCGTGTCCGGCGACGTGGCCCCGGCCATGGTCGCGGGCTTCGCCGCCGCCGCGGACGAGCCGCTGGCCGGCCGCCTCGTCGCCGGGCTGCGCGCCGGTGAACGGGCCGGCGGGGAGACCGGGGTGCTGCGCTCGGCCAGCGTCCTGGTGGTGGAGCGCGAGTCCTTCCCGCTCGTCGACCTGCGGATCGACGACGACGAGGCGCCGCTGGAGGCGCTCGCCCGGCTGTGGGCCACGTACGCGCCGTGGACCGGGGACTTCGTGCGGCGCGCGCTCGACCCCGACGGGGCGACCGGTGCGCCGGACCCTCACGTGCGCCCCACTTCGACCACGACGTAGTCCTCCTCCACCCGGACGGGGTAGGTCTCGGCCTCGTACGGCCCGGGGACCAGGCCCGGGACGGGCGGCTCGCCCAGCAGCTCCTGCCCCGAGCGCACCTCGACGGCGTAGGCCTTCACGCGCGTGCGCTCCGGGTCGAACCACGACTGCCCCGTGCGGATGTCGAACTCCCAGGCGTGCCAGGGGCAGCGCACCATCTCGCCGGGGCGCTCGTGCACGTAGTCGCCGGGGCCGGTCGCGCTGATCGCGCCGAGCTGCTGGCCCACGCACAACGGGCCGCCCTGGTGGGGGCAGCGGTTGCGCAGGGCGAAGAACTCGCCGCCGAGGTTGAAGACGCCGATCGAGCGGCCGGCGACCTCGACGATCTTGCGCGTGCCGGGCGGGATCTCCTCGACGCGGGCGACGGGATGGGCGGCCATCGCCTACGCCCCGTCCGCCGCGTCGAGCCGGTACAGGACGTGCGCGTTGTCGCGCAGGATCAGCCGCCGGCGCTCCTCGCCGAGCACCTTGGGGATGGCGCGCTCCGGGGAGTCGAAGTCCCAGTGCGGGTAGTCGGTGGCGAAGCAGATGCGGTCGTCCATCCCCAGCTGGTCGAAGAGCACGGGCAGGTCGGCCGCGTGCTCGGGCTCGTCCATGGGCTGGGTGGTCAGCCACACGTGCTCGCGGATGACCTCCGACGGCAGGCGGTCCAGCCGCGGCGCCTCCGACCCCAGCAGGGCGAAGGCGCGGTCCATCCGCCACATGAGCGAGGGGAGCCAGGCGATGCCGCCCTCGATCATCACGATCCGCAGGTCGGGGAACTCCTGGAAGACCCCTTCGAAGACGAGGCTGGTGAGCTGGTCCTGGAAGGCGGTGGCCATCCCCACCTGGTCCTCCAGGTAGTAGGAGGGGAAGCCGGCGCCGGTCAGCGGGCCGCGCCCCCAGCCGCCGTAGTGCACGCCGACCGGCAGCCCGTGCTCGGCGGCCGCCCGGTACATGGGCCAGTACTTGCGGCGGCCCATCGGCTCGGCGGTGCGGATGAGCATGAGGATCTGCACGAAGCGCGGGTCGTCCCCCAGCCGGTGGATCTCCTTCGCCGCCAGCTCCCCGTCCTCGTAGGCGACGTTGATCGACGCGCGCAGGCGCGGCTCGGGCTCCAGCCACTCGGCGATCTGCCAGTCGTTGATGGCGCTGGCCAGCGCCGCCCCCGACTCGACGTCGAGCTGCTCGCCGGCGCCGAGCATCGGGGTGAGCACGCCGTACTCGATGGAGTAGCGGTCGAGCAGCTGCTCGCGCAGGAAGGGCAGATCCGCGGCGGGCGGCGCGCCGTTGGGCGGCCAGGCGTCGGTGCGCGCCGCGCGCGGCGTGGCGCGCGGGTACTCCGCCCCGAGGTAGGAGCGGTCGCCGAGGGTCTCGCGCTGCTGCTCGAACACGGGCGCCAGGCGGCCGCCGGCGCCGCGGCGCACGCGCCACGCCTCCGGCAGGTAGTCGTGCAGGGCGGCCTCGGACGTCGGGGCGTTGTGGATGTCGCAGTCGACGATCATGGGAGGCGGTAGTGGGCGCGCGCGTTGCCGGAGAGGATCCTCTCGGCCAGGCCGTCCGGCAGCCCCGCGGGCAGCGCGTCGAGGCCGGTGGGGACGTGCCGGTGGGGGTAGTCGGTGGAGAACATCAGGAGCTCGTCGCTGCCGAGCTGGTCGATGACCCGCAGCATCGCGGCGGGGTCGGGCGGCCCGTCGACGGGCTGCAGCCCGAAGCGCACGTGCTCCCGCACGTAGGCCGACGGGGTCCGCGTCGTCCACGGGACCTCGCGGCGCAGGCCGCGCCAGCCCTTGTCGAACCGCCACAGGAAGCCGGGGAGCCAGGCGAAACCGGCCTCCAGCAGCGTGACGCGCAGCGTGGGGAAGCGGTCGAACGTCCCCTCGGCGACGAGGCTGGTGAGCTGCGACTGGAAGGCCGACGCCATGTCGACATGATCCTCCAGCCACGACGTCGGCCAGCCGGAGGCGGTCGGCGGCAGCCCGGGCGCCCCGCCGTAGTGCAGGTGCGCGACGAGGTCGTGGGCGGCGATCGCCTCCATCAGCGGCCACCACTGGCGGTTGCCGTAGGGCATGGCCGAGCGGACGGGGAGATGGGCGGCGACGAACCCGGGATGGCCCGCGACCCGCTCGATCTCCGCCGCGGCCATGGCCGGCTGGCCCGTGGGCAGCACGATCGCGGCGCGCAGCCGCGGATCGCGGTCGAGCCACTCGGCGACGAGCCAGTCGTTGGCCGCGGCCGCCATCGCCGCGGCGGCGTCGGGGTTGCGGATGCTGTCGACCGCGTAGTCGCACGCGACGATCGCGTGCGTGGCGCCGAGCGGATCCAGGACCTGCCGGCGCACCGTCTCCACGGTGGCGCCCGGCGCGTCACCGTCGACCGGGTCGTAGTCGCCGAGGGAGGTCGCCAGGTTCGGCGGGTGGGCCTGGTCGGTGGGGCCGGAGAACTGCGTGGTGGCCAGCACCTCGCTCCAGTGCGCGTCGAGGTAGGGCTCGAGCACCGAGGCGTCCGCGACCACCGCGTGGACGTCGCAGTCGATCACGGCGGTGGGGGGCGGCTCAGCCGGCATCGTCACCCGGCGCCGGGACCGGCGGGTCCTGGCGGTCCAGCAGCGGCTCGGTGAGGTAGAGCAGGTTGCCCTCGGGGTCGTGCAGCCCGCGGTAGCGGTACCACTCCGACGCCACGATGTCGCCCGCCCAGCGCACGTGGGGATCGAGCTCGGCGATCGCCTCGTCGAGCGAGTCGACCTCGAACGCGAACGAGTCGATGCCGGGCGGGTTGTCAGCGCCGGTGAAGCGCGGCGGCGGATGCGGGCCGGCCGCGTCCTCCTGGATGAAGTAGATGACCACGTCGCCGGCCTTGAAGCCGGCCCACCCCAGGCCCGGCTCGTAGGGCAGCCGCAGCGGCAGGCCGAGCAGGCCGCCGTAGAACGCGACGAGCGCGTCGACGTCCGTGCAGACCACGTCGATGTTGTCGAGGCGCTTGAG
>CAZXNX010000118.1:4481-7179 GCA_964642225.1 uncultured Solirubrobacteraceae bacterium
GCTTCACGGTCATGAGTGGTCCCGGGGGATGGAGGTGGAGGCGGTGCGGGTGTGCACGAGGTCGTCGCCCTCGAAGGCCAGGCACTCGGTGGACACGTGGTAGTCGGTGGCGTCGCAGGTCATCACCGCGGAGACCTCGATGCGCGTGACCCAGTCGTCGCCGCGGCGGATCTCGATCCGCCGGCGGCACTCCACGCGGGCCGAGAGGGGGTCGTCGTCGACGAGCGAGAAGGTGATCGGGTCGTCGTCGTGGTACTCGATGCCGCTGGGGAAGCGGCGCGCCCCGGCGAAGCGGCGCGACATGCGGAACGTGGTGGTGCCGGCCACCCCGTCGTGGGTGACGAGGTGCATCGGCGTGGCCGGGTCGAGGATCTCCACCGGCAGTCGGGATGCGACCTCCGGTGGGCCGAGCGGCGCGAGCGTGTCGTCGAGCGGCAGCGGCGTGCGGACCGGCAGGCGCAGCGTGCTGGCCCCACCGGTGTGGACGGTGAGGGTGACCGGCTCGGGCGACGGCCACAGCCACGGCCAGTAGCTCGTGGAGAGGGCCAGGCGCAGGCGGTGGCCGGCGGGCACCGCGTAGGCGACGCTCTTCATCTCGATCCGCACGTCGATGGGCACGCCCGGCTCCAGGTCGGCCGCGTCCTCGTGGCCGTCCCGGTGGTTGAGGTTCAGCACCCCGCGCGTGATGACGGTCGACGCGCCGTCGGGCGCGACATCGCACAGCCGCGCGACGACGAAGGCGCGCGGGCGGTCGGCCGCCACCCGCAGGTCGACCGTCGGCTGGCCGAGCAGCTCGAACGTCGAGGTGACGGGCCACGAGTCGAGGCTGAGCGACCGGGCGTCGTCGCGGCGCTGGTCGTCGGGCAGGTCGACCGGGTTGCCGTACGCGCACCAGGCGCCGGCGTCGAGGCCGACGGTCTGCGGGCTGCCGTGGTGCAGCTCTATCTCGTAGGGGGACCGGTCGCGCAGGCCGGCGGCGTCGAGCGCCAGGACCATGGGCGCGGGGGCGCCGGCGCGGGGCCAGGACGCCTCGGCGACCCAGCGGCCCGGGCGCTCGTCGTAGTCGACCTGCGGAGGCACCGCCTCCTGCATCCACGCACGGAGCATCGGCTCCTGCATGATCCCCGTCGGCTCGCCCTTGAGGTGCTCGTCCCACCAGCGCACGCACTCCTGGAGGAAGCCGACCTGTGGGCCGGGCCGGCCGATCTCCGGCCACATGTGGCCCCACGGCCCGACCAGGCCCTTGCGCGGCCCGTCGAGCCGCTCGAGGAGCCGGAAGACCGCGTCGACGTACGCGTCGGCCCAGCCGCTGACCGCGAGGACCGGCACCTCGATGGCGGAGTAGTCCTCCCCCACCGAGCCGTGGCGCCAGTAGTCGTCCCGGCGCTGGTGCCGCAGCCACGTCTCGATCAGGTCGACGTTGCCGTCGAGCCGCTCGTGCCACATCTGGCGCCAGGCGTCGCCGACGATGGCCGGGTCCGGCGGCCGCGCGTTGAAGGCGAGCATGACCGACGCCCACGGCAGCAGGTAGTAGCCGAGCGGCACTCCGCCGAGGTAGTGCACGTCGTTGTCGTAGCGGTCGTCGGTGGAGCAGGCGGTGATGATCGCGGCGAGCTCGGGCGGGCGCCGGGCCGCGACCTGGAGGCTGTTGAAGCCGCCCCAGGAGATGCCCATCATCCCCACCTTGCCGGTGCACCACGGCTGGGCGCCGATCCAGGCCAGCACCTCCATCGCGTCGTCCTGCTCCTGCAGCGAGTACTCGTCGGTGAGCACGCCGCCGGAGTCGCCGCTGCCGCGGATGTCCACCCGCACCCCGGCGTAGCCGTGGCCGGCGAAGTAGGGGTGGTGCATCGCGTCGTCCGCCGCGGTCACGTCGTCCTTGCGGTAGGGCAGGTACTCCAGGACGGCGGGGACCGGGTGGGCCTCGTCCGCGTCGGCCGGCAGCCAGATCCGGGCGCACAGGCGCGTGCCGTCGGCCAGGGGGATCCACGCCGGGTCGATCACCCGGACGTCGTGGGGGAAGTCCGCGCGCTCGGCCGGGGCCATCAGTCCAGCCCGCCGGCCGCGGTCGTCCAGGCCGGGCCGGAGCCCGCGGTGAGCACGCCGTCCTCGTCGACGGCGACCGCGCCGACGCGGCTGAACGGCAGCTCGCCGGGCGTCACGTCCTGCACGACGAGCTCGTGGCCGATCTCCGCGAGGCGGGCGCGCACCGCGGCCGGCACGCGGGAGTCGACGTAGGTCTGGGCGCCCTGGGAGTGCACGCGCGGCTCGTCGATCGCCGCCTGCACGCCCATGCCGTGGTCGACGAAGTTGACCATCGTGTTCACGACGCCGGCCAGGATCGGGTAGCCGCCCGAGCCGGCCGCGGCGAACACCCCGCGGCCGTCGCGCGCCGCGACGATCGCCGGCACCGCGAAGAAGGGCATCTTCCCGGGCGCGATGGAGTTGGCGTGTCCCGGCCGCGGGTCGTAGTTCATCATCGAGTTGTTGAGCAGGATCCCGGTGCCGGGCACCGCAACGAGGGAGCCGAAGTCGTCGCCGATCGTCGTGATGAGCGCGACGAGGTTGCCCTCGGCGTCGGCGGTGACGACCTGCGTGGTGCCGTGCAGGCCGCCGGTGCTCGCCTCGGGCGCGGGGCGCGCGGTGCCGTCCTGGAAGGGCCACGGGTCGGCGGTGGCCAGCGGGCGCGGCGCGACTG
>CAZXNX010000119.1:0-7146 GCA_964642225.1 uncultured Solirubrobacteraceae bacterium
CATGCGCGCACTGCTGCTCGAGGAAGCCATCGGACCGGACGGGCTGCGGCTCACCACCGTCGACGACCCGGTCCCCACGCCGGGGATGGTCCTGATCGAGGTCCACGCCGCCGGCGTCGGCTTCGTGGACATGCTCATGACCAGGGGCGAGTACCAGATCAAGCCCGACCTGCCGTTCATCCCGGGGGCCGAGGTCGCGGGCGTCGTCGTCGAGGGCGCCGGCCTGGCGCCCGGAACCCGCGTGGCCGCCACCACCCCCTACAACGGCTACGCCGAGCTGGCCCTGGCGCCCGAGCAGCTCGTCTTCCCGATCCCCGCCGCGCTGCCCTTCGACGCGGCCGCCGGCTTCGTCATCAACTACCAGACCGCCCATCTGGGCCTCAAGCGCCGCGGGCGCCTGGCCCCGGGCGAGACCGTCCTGGTCCACGGCGCGGGCGGCGGCGTGGGCACCGCCTCGATCGACGTGGCCCAGGCGCTGGGCGCCGGCCTCGTCATCGCCGTGGCCGGCGGCGCCGACAAGCAGGACGCGGCGCGGGCGGCCGGCGCCGACGTGGTGCTGAGCCCGCAGGAGGACTGGAAGGCGGCGGTGCGCGAGCACACCGGCGGGCGCGGTGCCGACGTGGTCGTCGACCCGGTCGGCGGCGACGTCCTGGCCGAGTCGCTGCGCTGCATGGCCCCCGAGGGCCGCCTGCTCGTCGTCGGCTTCGCCTCCGGCCACATCCCCGAGATCAAGGTCAACCGCCTGCTGCTGCGCCACCACGACCTGGTCGGCGTCAACTACGGCGGCATGCTCGGCGTCGACCCCGGCTTCCCCGCCGCCGCGGCGCGGGAGATGTTCGGCTGGATCGAGGAGGGGAGGCTGCACCCCGTGGTCGGCACCGCCTTCGACCTGGCCGACGGCGCCGAGGCGATGCGCGCCTTCGCCGAGCGGCGCGTGGCGGGCAAGCCCGTGCTGCTGATGCGCTAGCCGGAGCGCTGCAGGACGAAGACGCTGTCGAACCGCTTGTCGCTGGCCCCGTGCAGGCGGGCGCCGGCGGCGACCAGCTCGTGCAGGTAGGCGACCGTCCGGTCGGTGATCGTCTCGCCCGGCAGCAGCAGCGGGATCCCGGGCGGGTAGCCGGCGATCGACTCGCAGGAGACGCGGCCGACCGCCTCGCTCACGGGCACGCGCTCGGCCGTGCCCAGGAAGGCGTCGCGCGGTGAGACGGCCAGCGGGCGGTAGACGGAGTCGGGCGGCGCGATGATCGCGCTGCTGCGCCCCGGCGCGCTGATCCGCTTGATCGTCTCGTCCAGGTCGCCGGCCAGGTGCTCCAGCGCGCGCGGGTCCTCGGCGATGCCGAGCAGGAAGAGGATGGTGGCCTGCGTGGCCAGCTCGGGCTGCACGTCGTAGGACTGGCGCAGCGCGTCGGCGATCTCGTACCCGGTGCGGCCGGTGCCGCGCACGTCCAGGACGATGCGCAGGGGGTCGACGGCGAAGACGCCCGGCTGGCCGACGAGGTCCTCCCCGACCAGCGCGATCCCGGGGATCCTGCCCATCCGCTCGCGGGCCACGTCGGCGGCGGCGATCGAGCGGTGCAGCAGCGCCTCGCCGTGCACGGCGATCTGGCGGCGTGCGGCGTCGAGGGAGGCCATGAGCAGCGACGACGGCGAGGTCGAGCGGACCAGGCGCACGGCGCGGTGCACGTCGGCGACGTCGACGAGCCCGTCGGCGATGTGGAGCATCGCGCTCTGGGTGAGCGAGCCCGCCATCTTGTGGGTGGACGTGATCACCGCGTCGGCGCCGAGCCGCAGCGCCGACTCGGGCACGTCGGGGTGGAAGCCGAAGTGCGGGCCCCACGACTGGTCCACCAGGAGCGCCACGCCGGCGGCGTGGGCGATCTCGGCGCAGCGGGCCACGTCGGCCACCACGCCGTAGTAGGTGGGCGAGACGATCGAGGCCACGCGGGCGTCGGGCGCGGCGGCCAGCGCGGCGGCGAGCCCCTCGGGCGTGACGCCATGGGCCATGCCCAAGCCCTCGTCGTACTCCGGGGCGATGAAGCTGGGGATGCCGCCGGAGAGCACGAGCCCGTCGACGACGGAGGCGTGCGAGTTGCGCTGCACGACGATCCGGGCGCCGAGCGGCGCCAGGGCGAGCATCAGGGCGTGGTTGCCCTGGGTGGCCCCGTTGGTCAGGAAGAAGGTGCGGGCGGCGCCGTGGGCCTGGGCGGCCAGCGCCTCGGCCTTCTCGTACGGCGTGGGGCTGGGACCCAGGTCGATCCCGTGGATGTCCTGCGGGACGTCGAGGGCCAGCACGTCCTCCCCGATGGCGTGCCGCAGCCCGGGGTCGGCGCCGGGGCCGCCCTTGTGGCCGGGCACATGGAAGCGGCCGGGTCCGCGGAAGCCGTAGGAGACGACCGCGTCGAGGTACGGCGCGCTGGGCTGCTCCCCGAAGCCCGAGGGGGTCATGCCCGCCCCGCGTGACGGAGCAGCTCCGCGCGGACGAAGCGGTCGAGGTCACCGTCGAGCACGCGCTGCACGTCGCCCATCTCGACGTTGGTGCGGTGGTCCTTGACCATCGTGTACGGGTGCAGCACGTAGGAGCGGATCTGGGAGCCGAAGTTGACGTCCTGCGCCTCGCCCTTCTCCTTGTTGATCTCCTCCTGGCGGCGGCGCTCCTCGGCCTCGGCCAGCTTGGAGCGCAGCATCGCCATGGCGGTGGCGCGGTTGGAGGACTGCGAGCGCTCGTTCTGGCACTGCACGACGATGCCGCTGGGGCGGTGGGTGATCCGCACCGCCGAGTCGGTCTTGTTGACGTGCTGGCCGCCGGCGCCCGAGGCGCGGTAGGTGTCGACCTGGAGGTCGTCGTCGAGGATCTCGATCTCGCCGCTGTCCTCCACCACGGGCGCGACCTCCAGCCCGGCGAAGCTGGTCTGGCGGCGGTTGGCGCTGTCGAACGGGGAGAGTCGCACGAGGCGGTGGACGCCCTTCTCGGCGCCGTAGAGGCCGTAGGCGTTCTCGCCCTTGACCCGGAAGGTTGCGGACTTGATGCCCGCTTCCTCCCCCGCCGACACCTCGAGCAGCTCGACGTCGAAGCCGCGCTGCTCGGCCCAGCGCATCTCCATCCGCAGCACCATCTCGGCCCAGTCCTGCGCGTCGGTGCCGCCGGCCCCGGCGTTCACGGAGACCAGGGCGTCACCGGCGTCGTAGCGACCGGATAACAGGCGCTGCTCCTCGAGGGCGTCCAGGCGCTCCTGGACCGAGGCGAACTGGGTGACCAGCTCGTCGGCCATCTCGGGATCCTCGTCGGCCAGCTCGATCAGCCCGCCGAGGTCCTCGACGTCGGCCTCGAGCGAACGGTAGGTCTCCAGGCGGCGCGTGGCCCGCGAGTGCTCGGCGCTCGTCTTGGCGGCCCTGTCCTGGTCGTCCCAGAAGCCGGGGGCGCCCATCTGGTCCTCCAGCTCGGCCACGCGGGCGGCGAGCGCCTCGGGGTCGACGTAGTCCGTGAGCAGGGTCAGCTGCTCGCGCAGGGCGGCCAGCAGTTGCGGGGAGGGCTCGACGGGTGCGGGAGTCGACATGGGCGGCCGTCGACGCTAGCACCCGTCTAGCATGGTCGGGGTGAACCCCCTCCTGATCGGGCCGTCGCTGGTCCTCCGCGCACTGGACGATCTGCACGCGATCGCCGAGGCGGCGCGAGGGCTTCCCGACCGCGTGAACGGGCTGGACGAGCGGCTGGAGCGCATCGAGGACCAGGTCGAGGACGCGCTCGTCGCGGCCCGGTCGATCGAGGACACGGCGTCCACCATCGTGGGGCTCGGCGAGCAGGTCGACGCCCGCCTGAAGGGCGTCATCGAGCTGGGCGAGCGGGTCGAGGAGCGGGCCGGCGAGATCATCGTCCTCGGCGGCACGTTGCAGCTGCTGGCCGACGAGGTGCTGGAGGAGGCGCGCGTGATGGCGTTGCGCGCCCAGGCGGTGGCCGAGGTCGGCGCCCAGGTCGTCGAGTCGCTGCCCACCCTGGAGCGGGCCGTCACCATGGCCACGCCGCTGGAGGGCGCCGTGGAGCGCGTCGGACGCCTCGTGGACCGCCTCCCCGGCGGCCGCCCGCCCGAGCGCTGAGGCCCTCTTCCTGACGTGTGCCAAGAAATCACCGCTCAGCGGTGATTTCCTGGATCTCGAAGCGTCAGGCGGGGGCGTGGAGCCCGTGGAAGCCGAACGGGATGTGGTGGGGCACCTCGGCGCGGGCGCGCTCCTCAAAGGTCTGCGCGTCGAGCACGAGCAGGAAGGACCGCTTGCGTGAGGCGTCGAGCACGACCGACAGCACCACGCCGTCGTCCTCCTTGCCCGACCCGTGCGGGCGGCGCACGAAGATCGGCTCGCCCGGGTAGGCGCCCTTCTCCCGCCAGGTGCGCGCGCGGTCGCGCTCCACGTCGACCTTGTGCAGCTGGTCGACGAACCCGGCCTTGGCCGACGTGCCGACGCCGTAGGCGTAGCGGTAGCGCTTGCGGCTGCGCCGGTCGTAGTCGATGCGGGGCAGCTCCAGCGGCACGTCCGACAGCACGCGGCTGGTCGCCTTGCCCGCCGCCGGGTCGACGGTGAGGCGCCGGAACTTCACCTGAGGGATCCGCTGCTCGCTCTTGCGCAGCGTCTTGAGGTAGAGCGCGTCGATGACGGTGCTGTCCTTGTAGGCGCACACGTCCATCTCGATCTTGCCGTTGCGATCGAACGCGTTGACGTTGTGGAAGACGAAGAACGGGTCCATCTCGATCTCGGCCTTCACCCCGCCGGCGTGGCGGTCGATCACGATCAGCCGCACCGGGTTCTTGGACTCCCACCGGTAGTTGGCGATGATCGGCTTGCGGTCGGCCGAAAGGAAGCTCAGCGGGTTGACGATGAACGGCTGCTCGAGCACGACGAGATAGCGGTCGGTCAGCGCGAAGGAGTGCATGTAGCCGGGCTCGGCGCGGGCGATGGTGGCCAGCGTCCGCGGGGCCCCCGTGCCCCTGCCGCCACGCACGATCACGCGGTAGCCGGTGGTGGGCGGGATGAGGTCGACCTCGTAGGTGAACCGCTCCCCCGTCGCGTTGTCGATGTGCGGGTGCGCCGTGCCGAGGACGCCGGTGCCCTGCAGCGACTGCTGCACGCCGATGGTGTCCAGCGTCTTGGGGTCGAAGCGGATCGGGATGGGGATCTCGGTGTGGGCCACGAAGGTGCCGGCGAGCCGCTCGAGACTCACGTTGGCGTTGGGCAGCGGCGCGATGATCGGGATCGAGGCCACGCCGCTGAACACGGACCGGCAGGGGTCGGTGGCGAACTCCGAGTACTTGATGACGCCCTCCTGCTTCCAGGCGTCGTAGGCGCTGCTGTGCAGGAACCGGTTGGCGTAGGAGACCTTGCCCTTGCGAAAGCCGAAGGCGTGCAGCATGGCCAGGCCGTCGAACCAGTGGTTGAAGGGCTGGGACCCCACCTCGAACTTCGCCGGGCCGTTGCGCAGCAGGCTCCCGCCCAGCCACGTCGGCAGCGTGCCCTCCACCGGCACGTGCGGCAGGCGCACCTCGCGCTCCAGGCTGGTGAAGCCGAGCGCGTAGGGCACCTTGCGCGTGGCCGCGACGGCCGGCGCGACGGCGCCCACCGCCCCGCCCAGCGTCAGCGCGGCCGCCGCCCCCGCGCCGCGCGCGAGCGCCTCACGGCGCGTGGAACCCCTCGTCGTCTCGTCTCCCCCGGAACGCATGCGCGTGAGTCTGCCAGAGTGCGCGCATGCCAGGGACACCAGACGCCCGCCGACCGTGGTGGATCCTCGTCGGGAGCTGCGCCAGCCTCTTCCTGCTCATGCTCGACTCGACGGCGCTGACGCTCGCGCTGCCGCAGATCCAGCGCGACCTCGGCGCGTCGGCCGAGGAGCTGCAGTGGGTGATCAACGCCTACCTCCTGGCCATGTGCGTGCTGGTGGTGACGTTCAGCCGCCTGGGCGACCAGTTCGGGCGGCGCACCGTCTTCCTGGCCGGGAACGCGCTGTTCACGGTGGGGGCGATCGGGTGCGCCGTCGCCCCGTCCGCGGCCGTCCTCATCGCCGGGCGGGTGCTGCAGGGTGCGGGCGCCGCGGCCATGCTCGGGCTGTCGCTGGCGATCGTCTCCAACGCCTTCAGCGACGCCGACCGGCCACGCGCGCTGGGCATCTGGACCTCCGTGTCGGCCATCGCCCTGGCGGTGGGCCCGCTCGTCGGCGGCGTCCTCATCGACCGCCTGTCGTGGCGGGCGATCTTCTGGATGGCCGTCCCGATCGCCCTGGCCGGCATGGCCATCACCCGCTGGCAGGCGCCCAACCGGCGCGACCCCGCGGCGGGCCGCCGGCTCGATCCGCTGGGCCTGCTCGCCATCACCTTCGGGCTCGGCGTGCTCGTCCTGGCCCTCATCCAGGGCCGAGCGTGGGGCTGGGGCTCCCCCCTCACGATCGGGATGCTCGTGGCCGGGCTGGCCTCCCTCGCCGCGGTGTGGCCGATCGAGCACCGCGTGGCGCACCCCATCATCGAGTTCGACCTGTTCCGCAGCCGCTCCTACCTCGGGGCGACGGTGGCCGCGTTCGCGATGGTCGGGGCCTACTGGGCGGTCATGTACTACCAGCCCCAGTACCTGCAGAACGTCCTGCGCTACTCGGCGGTGGAGGCCGGGCTGCTCATCCTGCCCATCACCGTCCCGATGGTCTTCCTCTCCACCGTGGCCGGCCGGGCCGCCGTGCGCTTCGGCGTGCGCCCGACGATGACGACCGGGATGGTGCTGGGCACGGCCGGGATGGTGCTGCTCACCCGGGTCGGCGGAGCGGACGACTACTGGACGACGCTGTTCCCCGCCTTCCTGCTCTTCGGGATCGCGCTGGCCCTCGTCTACACCCCGATGTCGACCGCCGCGATGGAGGCGCTGCCGCGCACGAAGGCCGGCGTGGCCGCCGGGGTGCTCGCCATGAACCGGCTGCTGGCCGGCTCACTGCTCCTGGCGCTCACCGGCGCGGTGTTCACCCGCACGCAGACCGCCGACGCCGCCTCCGGCCCGGACACCGCGTTCACCGACGCGCTCTCGCGCTCGACCTGGGTGCTCGTCGCGGTCATGCTGCTGGGCACCGTCGGCACGTGGCTGCTGCTGAAGGGCACGCAGACCGACGCGACCCGGGACCGCGCC
>CAZXNX010000120.1:0-7136 GCA_964642225.1 uncultured Solirubrobacteraceae bacterium
GCGCAGGAGGGCGCCGTCGGCGCCGAGGGTGATGACGACGTGGCGGGCGCCCGCCGCCAGAAGCCCGGCGGCAGCCCGGGCGGGGTCGCGCTCGCCCGTGAGCAGGCGGGCCTCGGCGGCGTTGGCCTTGACGAGGAAGGCGCCGGGCACGCACTCGCGCGCGGCCTGGGCCGCCTCCTGGGGGCTGCGCCAGCGGTGCAGCCGCAGGTTGGGATCGAAGACGACCGGGCGCCCCAGCGCCAGGGCCCGGTCGCGCGCCGCCATCGTCAGCTCGCGCTCGCGCGCGCCCACGAGGGTGTTGGAGGCGAAGCACAGCGCGGCGCTGGCCTGCACCGCCTCGTCGATGCGCGGGCCGAGGGACTCCAGGGCGTCGCCGACGCCCTCGGCGTAGAGCCGGAAGGTGGGCTCGCCGCCGGGCGCCACCGTCACGAAGGCCACCGGGGTCGGCGCGTCGACGAGGGTGAACCACTCCAGGCCCACGCCCTCCTCACCGAGCCGGTCGCGCAACCACGCGCCCCAGTCGTCGTCGCCGGCGCCGCCGGCCAGGGAGACCGCGGCGCCCCCGCGGGCGGCCACGACCGCCACGTTGGCCATCGCACCACCGAACCGGGGGACGAAGGAGGTCGCCTGGGCCATGGAGGTGACCGGTGTCTCGCACACCAGATCGACCAGCGCTTCTCCGAGAATGAGGGTTCGCACGACTCGGGCACAGTATCCTCGCCCGCCCCATGCTCGTCGTCCGCGACCACACCGGGGAGCTCAACGGGCAGCCCGTCTTCTGGCGCAGCTCGCAGGGGCCGGACCCCGACGAGATCCCGACCCTCTTCGTCCACGGCGTGCCCACCAGCTCGGACGACTGGCTCCCCTTCCTGGAGCGCGTCGGCGGGATCGCCCCCGACCTGCCCGGCTTCGGCCGCAGCGGCAAGCGCGGGGACGGCGACTTCACGATGGAGGGCTACGACCGCTTCCTGGAGGAGTGGCTGGAGCTCCTGGACGTCGAGCGGGTCAACCTGGTGGTCCACGACTGGGGCGGCGTCGGGCTCCTGTGGGCCCAGCGGTTCCCCGACCGCGTGAACCGCGTGGTCGTCATCAACACGGTGCCGATCGGCCAGGTCTACCGCTGGCACCTGATCGCCCGGCTGTGGCAGCGCAAGGGCGTCGGCGAGCTGGCCATGGGCGCCAGCACGAAGTGGACCATCCCGTTGCTCATGCGGCCGGCCACCACCCGCAAGGGCGGGATGCCCAAGGAGTTCATCCGCCAGGTGGTGGGCCACTTCGACCAGGGCACGCAGCGGGCCATCCTGCGCCTGTACCGCACCTCTCCGCCCGAGAAGCTCCTGGCCGCCGGCTCGCACCTGCAGGACCTGCGGGGCCCGGGCCTCGTGATCTGGGGCGACGCCGACCCCTACATCTCACCGGTGCACGGGGAGCGCTTCGCCGACCTGCTCGGCGACGCGACCGTGCGCCATCACCCGGACGCCGGGCACTGGGCATGGATCGACGAACCAGCGATCATCGACGAGGTGTGCGCGTTCCTTCGCGGCGAGCAGGTGTAGGCATGCTGCGCGCATCGCGGGCGTGGCTGCTCACCGCGGGCCTGTCGATCGTCTACCTCGTGGTGGCGCCGCCGAGCGCGGACCTCGCCGCCCAGCAGTACCGCACCGACCTGGCCAAGCGCGCGGGACTGACCCTGTGGGACAACGCCTGGTACGGCGGCCACCACATGCCGGGCTACAGCGTCCTGTTCCCCCCGCTCGGCGCGATCGTCACCCCGCAGGTCGCCGGGGCGCTGGCCGCGACGGCGGCGGCCTGGCTGTTCGCGCGGATCGCCCAGTCCCACTGGGGGCCCGACGCGGCCCTGGCGGCATGGTGGTTCGCGGCCGGCGCCGCGGGCATGCTCCTCACCGGCCGGCTGACCTTCGCCCTCGGCCTGGCCGCCGGCCTGGGGGCGGTGCGCCTGGCCCAGATCGACGGGCGCACGGGCCGGATCGGCGCGCCCATCGTGGCGGTGCTCTGCACGCTGGCCAGCCCCGTGTCCGGCCTGTTCCTGGCCCTCGGGGCGGTCGCCTGGTTCCTGGCCGACGGCACCCACCGGTGGGCCGCGGTGGCGCTGGGCGCCGGCGCGCTCGTGCCGGCCCTGTTCCTCACGGTCGCCTTCCCGGAGGGCGGGGTCGAGCCGTTCCACGGCTACAGCTTCTGGCCCGCGATCGCGGTGCTGGTGGTGCTGTTCCTCGTGATGCCGCGCAGCGAGCGGCTGCTGCGCACCGGCATCGCGCTCTACATCCTCGCGGTCGTCGCGAGCTTCCTGCTCGAGACGCCGATGGGCAACAACGTCAACCGGCTGGGCGCGCTGTTCGCCGGGCCGCTGCTGGCCTGCGCGCTGTGGCCGCGCCGCCGCGAGGTGCTGCTGCTCTGCGCGCTGCCGCTCATCTACTGGCAGTTCCTCTCCCCGGTGCAGGACTACTTCCGGGCCAAGGACGACGCGTCGGTGCACGCCGTCTACTACCAGGGCCTGCGCCAGTTCCTGCGCACGCAGCCGGGGGCCTACCGGGTCGAGGTCCCCTTCACCCGCAGCCACTGGGAGGCACGCTACGTCGGCCTGGACCGGCCGCTGGCGCGCGGGTGGCAGCGCCAGCTCGACATGAGGAACAACGGGCTGTTCTACGACGGGACGCTCACGCCCGCCCGGTACCGGGCCTGGCTCGACGAGCTCGGCGTGCGCTACGTCGCGCTCCCCCGCGACGTGACCCTCGACCACTCCGCCCAGCGGGAGGCGGCCCTCATCCGGGGCGGCCTGCCGTTCCTGCAGCCCGTGTGGCACGACCCCCACTGGGAGGTCTACCGCGTGCGCGACGCCGCGCCGCTGGCCCGCGGCGGGGCGACCCTCGTGTCGCTGTCCACCGACGGCTTCACCCTGCGCGCCGCCACCGCCCCCACCACCACCGTGGTGCACGTGCACTGGTCGCCGTACTGGCAGCTCGAGCGCGGGGACGGCTGCGTCGAGCCCGCGCCGGGCGACTGGACGCGGGTGCGCCTGCGGTCCGCCGGCACCGCCCACGTGGGCATGGATTTCAGCCTCGGCCGCATCCGCGCGACGTCGCCGCGCTGTAACCCGTAGCGGGCCAACGGGGTTTACGTAGCGGCCCGGTCTGTGCCCGCGGCCAGGTATCTCCGTGTCCACGCCCTCGGCCCCCGCCTTCCTTCCCGCCACGCTGCGCCGCCCGCCGGCCTGGCTCGTGTGCGCGGTCCTGGCCGGGCTGTGGCTGCTGCTGGCGCCGCCCACGCCGGACCTCGCCGCGCAGGTGTACCGCTCCAACCTGTTCGGGCGCATCGGCTTCTCGGTGTGGGACCTGAGCTGGTACGGCGGCCACCACCTCCCCGGCTACAGCCTCCTCTTCCCGCCGCTCGGCGCGCTGCTGGGCCCGCGGATCGTCGGCGCGCTCGCCGCCATCGCCTCGGTGATCCTCTTCGAGCGCCTGATCACCCCGTACTTCTCCCCCCGCGCCACCCGGATCGCCGCCGTCTGGTTCGCGGTCATCGTGGTGTGCGACCTGCTCATCGGGCGCCTGACCTACGGGCTGGGCGTCACGGTCGGCCTGTGCTCGGTGCTCGCCCTCTCGCGCCACCACCCGTGGGTGGCCGCCGTGCTCGGCATCGCCTGCGCGACGGCCAGCCCCGTCACCGGCGTGTTCACCGCCCTGGCCGGCGGCGCCGTGTTCCTCAGCGGGTTCGACCGCCGCGGCCTCGCGCTTGCCGCCACGTCGCTCGGCACGCTCGGCGTGATGGCCGTGCTCTTCCCGGAGGGCGGCACCCAGCCGTTCCGCTGGTTCCAGATCATCGTCCCGCTGCTGGTGTGCGCCGCCGTCCTGGCCCTCGCCCGGCCCGGGGACCGGACCCTGCGCATCGGCACCGTCCTGTACATGGTCGGGTGCTGCCTGACCATGGCGATCACCAGCCCGCTCGGCGACAACGTGCTGCGCCTGGGGGCGCTCGTCGGCGGGTCGCTGATGGCCGCGCTGTGGGTCGACCGCGCCCCCGGCACCCGGGTGCCCCGCTGGGCCATCGCGTCGGTCGGCGTCATCTTCCTGGCCTGGCAGCTCGCCGGGCCGATCCGCGAGGTCGTCAAGTCCAGCGGCGACCCGTCCACGAAGCAGGCCTACTACGCGCCGGTCCTCGGCTTCCTGCGCACGCACGCCGACCCCGCCACCCGCATCGAGGTGCCCTTCACGCGCGGGCACTGGGAGGCGGCCTACCTGGCCCCGCACGTGCCGCTGGCGCGCGGGTGGGAGACCCAGCTGGATCAGAAGATCGGCTCGATCTTCTACGACCACCGCGATTCGACCTTCACCGCCGCGGAGTACCACGCGTGGCTGCGGCGCAACGCCGTGCGCTACGTGGTGGTGCCCGATGTCGCGCCCGACCCGACGAGCGTGCGCGAGGTCGAGGTCATCAGGAGCAACCCGCCGTGGCTGAAGCTCGTGTGGAGCTCGCCGCACTGGCGCGCCTACGCCGTGCGCGACGCGCTGCCGCTCGTGGCGGGGCCGGCGACGATGGTCGCCCTGCGGCCGAACACGTTCACGCTGCGGGCCAGCCGCCCGGGCACGGTGCTCGTGCGGGTGCGCACCACGCCCTACTACGAGGTCACGCGGGGCAGCGCGTGCATCGCCCCGAGCCCGGACGGGTGGACGCACCTGCGGGTGGCCAGGGCCGGCCTCGTGCGCGTCGAGGCGAAGTTCGCGCTCGACGACGTGACCGGCGGCGGCTCGCGCTGCCCGACGGCGACCCGGTGAACCGCCTGCACCGCGCCCTCCAACGGGCCGTTCCCCGGTCGGTAACATTCTCGGCTCTGATGCGCGCGCGGGTTGCCAAATACCAGGCGCGGCTGTTGCCGCACGGCCCGCTGGACGTCCTGCGCCAGGTCGCGCTCTTCATGGTCGCGTACTACGCCTACCGCCTCGTGCGGGGCGCGATCGACGATCCCAACGGCACCGCGCTCGCCTTCCAGCACGCCCGCGACCTCATCTCCATCGAACGGTCCCTGGGGATTTTCGTGGAGCCCGCGGTGAACGCGTGGACGGACAACAGCACCTTCCTCACCGCGTTCTCGAGCTGGGTGTACATGAACGCCCAGTTCTCGGTCACCGTCGGCGCGCTCATCTACATCTACCTGCGCCACAACGAGAACTTCTACTTCGTGCGCAACATGTTCATGGTCGCGATGGGCATCGCCCTCGTCGGCTACGCGCTGTTCCCCACCGCCCCGCCGCGCCTCATGCCGGAGTGGGGGTTCGTGGACTCCGTCTCGGTCTACTCGGGCGTCAGCCACGACAACGTGGCGGTGACCGCGCTCTTCAACCCGTACGCTGCGGTTCCCTCGATGCACATCGCCTTCTCCCTGATGATCGGGATCCCGCTCTCGCTCCTGGCCAAGTGGCGGTTCGTCAAGATCTTCTGGGCCCTGTACCCGCTGCTCGTGTTCTTCGTGATCGTCTCCACCGCCAACCACTTCATCGCCGACGCCTTCCTCGGGCTCACCACCGCCCTGGCCGCGGCGTACGCCGCCAGCTGGCTGGCCCGGGTCCGCCCACGCGTGTGGGCCTTCGACCGGCCCGAGAAGATCGTCAGCATCTGATGGCCTCCTCTCCCTCCCCCGCGCGCCGCCCCGGCGGCGAGCGCGTGCGCGATGCGCTGATCGAGTCGCGCCTGACGCCCAACGCGATCTCGATGACGGGCTTCGTCCTGTGCATCGCGGCCGCCGTCCTCATCTGGCAGGGCGAGATCGTGTGGGGCGGCATCGCCTTCATCGTCGGCTCGATCTGCGACACGCTCGATGGCCGCTACGCGCGCTCGTCGGGCAAGGGGACGCCGTTCGGCGCCTTCCTGGACTCCACGCTGGACCGTGCGGAGGAGGGCATCGTGCTCGCCGCCGTGGGCTGGCAGTTCAGCAGGATGGGCAACGACACCGCGGTCGCGGCGACCGTGATCGCGGTCCTCAGCTCGCTGCTCGTCTCCTACACCCGGGCCCGTGCCGAGGCGCTGGGCGTCGAGTGCAAGGTGGGCATCGCCAGCCGCGCGATCCGCGTCGTCATCCTGTCGATCGGCCTGCTGTTCGCGACCGGGCCGGGCGACCTGGAGCTGCTCGCCCCGGCCGTCTACGTCCTGGCGGCGCTCAGCACGATCACCGTCTTCCAGCGCGTCTTCCACGTCCGCGGCGCGCTCCTGCGCGCCGCCGCCGAGGAGGCCGGGCCGGCCGCCTGAGGGTGGCCCGCCTGTAACCACGCGGTATTCGCGGGGTTTGAGCAGTACCAACTTCCCGCAGTACGCACTTCCACCTTTCGAAGGGACGATCCTCCAAGTGAGCACCAACGGCAAGGCCGCCGCCACCAACGGCGCAGCGACCAACGGCGCCCCGCGCCACCAGACCGACAAGGTCCGCGTCGCCATCATCGGCGTCGGCAACTGCGCTTCCGCCTTCGTGCAGGGCGTCGAGTACTACAAGAACGCCGACCCCAAGCAGCCCGTCCCGGGGCTCATGCACACCGACCTCGGTGGCTACCACGTCAGCGACATCGAGTTCACCTGCGCCTTCGACATCAACAAGACGAAGGTCGGCAAGGACCTCGGCCAGGCCATCTGGGCCGCGCCGAACAACACGATGAAGTTCGCCAAGGTGCCGCGCAAGCTCGGCGTCCCCGTGTACCGCGGCATGACGCACGACGGCCTGGGCAAGTACCTGAAGCAGAAGATCACCAAGGCCCCGGGCGAGACGGCCAACATCGTGGAGATCCTCAAGGAGACCCGCACCGACGTCGTCGTCTCCTACCTCCCGGTCGGCTCCGAGCAGGCCACCAAGTGGTACGTCGAGCAGGTCCTCGAGGCCGGCTGCGGCTTCGTCAACTGCATCCCGGTGTTCATCGCCCGCGAGCCGTACTGGGACAAGCGCTTCAAGAAGGCCGGCCTGCCGATCGTCGGCGACGACATCAAGTCGCAGGTCGGGGCCACCATCGTGCACCGCACGCTGGCCCGCCTCTTCCACGAGCGCGGCGTCAAGATGGTCCGCACGTCGCAGCTCAACGTCGGCGGCAACATGGACTTCTTCAACATGCTCGAGCGCGAGCGCCTCGACTCGAAGAAGA
>CAZXNX010000121.1:0-7123 GCA_964642225.1 uncultured Solirubrobacteraceae bacterium
GAGCGTGCGGGGGGAGGGCGATGTTCCCACCATGCAGCTCCACTGGCCGATCCGTTCGCTTGAGGCGCCGTCTCCTGCAAAACAGAGCGACAGAGTGTAACGATCACTCTTCTCTGCGTTGTCTGCTCTCTCGTAGTTTTCGCTTTTCATCTGACACCTGCTATGTTACCGAAAAGATCGCCATTTCTCATTCTTTCACTACATGTGAAACGTACGGGTGGCGCAGCGGCCGGCGGTGCGGGTGGGGCGAGACGGCGGGCGCGGCGGGCTCGGAGACCTCCCAGTACTCCGAGCGAGAAGCGGCACGGGCCAAGCCGGTCGCGGCCCGGAACGCGGCGTGCAACGTCGAGCGATCCTGTCGCTCGGCGTCTGGCCGCGTCTTCCGGGGATGTTGTGTGAAGGCGAACATCTGTTCGTAAAGGTATGCACTCGAACGGACGGACCGCGACGCTGCCGACGGCACGGCGCGTCGACGGCCCAAAAGTGCAGTGATGGAGCGGAATTCAGGCGGCTGGTTCGTGCAAGGGTTCTTGCACGCGCGGGACGCTGATGCGAACGTGTGCTCGTCAGACCGTCGTGCCCAGCGACGACCAGACGTCGATCTTGGTGCGCACCCGGGTCAGGACGTCGGTGGTGAACTCGGTCGTTCCGACGTGCCCGCCGAGGTCCGGCGTGCGCACGCCGGCGGCCGTCGCCTCGAGCACCGATTCGTAGATCGCGCGGGAGGCCCGTTCGGCGTCCGCGTGGCCGGCGGTGGCGGCGTAGTGCAGGACCGCCGCGCACGACAGGATCATCGCCATCGGGTTGGCCACGTCCTTGCCCAGCAGCGCGGGGGCGGTCCCGTGCGGTGCCTCGGCCATCGCCACGGTGGTGTTGTAGGCGTCGTCGAAGCCCAGCAGGACGGATTCGGCGCCCGCGATGGAGCCGAACATCGGCATCACGAGGTCCGAGAGGCAGTCGCCGTCGCGGTTGAGCGCGGGAATCACCAGGGGTTCGTCGGCGGCGCCGCTGATGAGGCCGGCGTAGGTGGCGTCGATGAGGACGGGCTGGTAGCGCACGTCCGGGCTGCGCGCGGCCGCATCATCCATCTCCTCCTTGAGCATCCCCTCGTAGACCGGGGAGACGGTCCACTTGGGACCGCCGTAGACCCGCCCGTTCATCTTGCGGGCCTGGCGGAACGCGTATTCGGCCACCGCGCGGCAGACCGAACGGGTGATGCGCTCCTTGCGGAAGGCGACCTCCTCGCCGGCGCCGGCCTCGCCCTCGCGCCACTGCTCCGCGCCGTACGCGTCCTCCACGGCCATGCGCACGATGGAGATGGGGTAGTGCACCCCCGCCACCGGCGTGATGCCGGGGATGCGCCGGCCGGTGCGGATGATGACCTTGCCTTGTACCTCTTCGCGCAGGATCCGGTTGGGGGAGCCGACGTCGTCGGCCCCCTCGGGGGTGATGGTCGCCGCCTTGATGCCGAACCCGCTGCGCCGCATGGCCTGGGCGGCCTCGTGGACGATCGCGTTGCCGGTCTCGCGGCGGCGCGTCAGGGAGAGGTCGAAGCGCTCGAGGTCCAGCTCGAGCCCGACCACGTCCGGGGCCAGGACCCGGACGGCCTGATCCAGCAGTTCCTGACCGGTCTCGTCGCCCTCGAGGATGGTGATGGTCAGCCGGTCGCTCATGGGTCGCCACGATAACGGCCGCCGGGCCCGGGGTCCGATCGCCGGCCAGGCAGGGACCGGGCCGGGGGAGACGAAAGGGACACAGATGGCTGTTACCCTTGGCTCAGCGTCGGACCGTCTGCCGCTCCCGATCGTCGCCACCGACACGCGCGACCCCGGGCGGCAACCGGCCCCGCAACCAACTCTCATGGACACGTTCGTCATCGACGGAGGCGTGGCCCTTTCCGGGACGGTCGTCCCGGCGGGCAACAAGAACGCCGCCCTTCCCATCCTCGCCGCCTCGGTGCTGACCTCCGAGGAGGTCGTCGTGCGCAACGTGCCGCGCATCCGGGACGTCGAGGCGATGCTCGAGGTCCTCGTGGGCCTGGGCGTCACCGTCACCTGGCTGTCGGAGCACGATGTCGCGCTCTGCGCCGCCGACGTCAGCGCCGATGCCGCCGTCGACCGCCAGGCCGCCGAGCGCATCCGGGCGTCCTTCCTCCTGGCGGGGCCGCTGCTGGCCCGTTTCGGCCGCGCGGTCATGCCTCCTCCCGGTGGCGACGTCATCGGGCGCCGCCGCCTGGACCCGCACCTGGACGCCTTCCAGGCGCTGGGGACCGAGATCCTGCCCGGCCGCGACATCGAGCTGCACGCTCCCGGCGGATTGCGTGCCGGTGAGGTGTTCATGGACGAGCCCTCCGTGATGGCCACCGAGAACGCCCTGCTGGCCGCCGCGCTGACGCCCGGCGTGAGCGTGATCGGCAACGCCGCCTGCGAGCCGCACGTGCAGGACCTCGCTCGCATGCTCGTGGCCATGGGCGCGCCCATCGACGGCATCGGCTCCAATGTCCTGCACGTCCACGGGCAGGCCGAGCTCGGCGGCTGCGACCACCGGGTCCAGCCCGATCACATCGAGATCGGCTCCTTCATGGCGATCGCCGGCGTGACCGGCGGCGAGATCCGCATCAAGGACACCATCCCGGGCGACCTGCGCATGATCCGCCTGGCCTTCGGCCGCCTGGGGCTGCACTCCGAGCTCGACGGGGACGACGTGCTCGTCCCCGGCGGCCAGGACCTCAAGGTGCAGGCCGACGTCGGCGACCACACCTGCCGCGTGCAGGACGGCCCGTGGCCCGCGTTCCCGGCCGACCTGACCTCCATCGCCGTCGCGCTGGCCACCCAGTGCGAGGGCCAGGTGCTTATCCACGAGTGGATGTTCGAGAGCCGCATGTTCTTCGTCGACAAGCTCGTCGGCATGGGCGCGAACATCCTCATGATGGACCCGCACCGCGCGATCGTGCACGGCCCGCGGCGCCTGGCCGGCGCCCGCGTCGAGTCCCCGGACATCCGGGCCGGCATGGCCGTCCTGATGGCCGCGCTGTGCGCCGAGGGCCGCAGTGAGATCGGCAACATCCGGCAGATCGACCGTGGCTACGAGCGCATCGACGAGCGGCTGCGGGAGCTCGGAGCGAGCATCCAGCGGGTCGTCACCGAGCCCGTCCCCGCCTGAGCACGGCGATCGTCGTACGATCCTGCGGCCCGTCCGCCTCCTCATGATCCATCCGCTTCCCTCAGGAACCCGTGACGTGCTGCCCGCCGAGATGCGGGAGCGTCGCGCCATCACCGACGCCCTGCGCGCGAGCTTCCTGCGCGACGGCTACGGGGAGATCGAGACGCCCGCGATCGAATACGACGAGGTCGTTCGCCGTGGCGGCGTCGACGGCACCAGCGCCTACCGCGTCTTCGACGACCACGGCGCCGTGCTCTCGCTGCGCACCGACATGACGGTGCCGATCGCCCGCGTCGTCGCCTCGCGGTACGCCGACGCCGAGCCGCCGCTGCGCTTCTCCTACCTCGCCCACGCCTATCGCACGGTGCGACCGCACCGCGGGCAGATGCGCGAGTTCCTGCAGGCCGGCGTCGAGCTGGTGGGCGCGCCGGCGCCCGACGGCACCGCCGAGGTGCTGCGCGTGCTGTGTGCCACCCTGGATGCCGCGGGCCTGCGCGGCTACCGGATCGGGCTGGGCGACGCCGCCCTGTACCCCGCCCTGCTGGACGCCTTCGGCGCCTCGCCGGAGGCCAGGACGACCATCCTGCGCGAACTGGGCGACCGCGACTTCGTCGGGCTCGAGCGCGAGGTCCGCGCACTGGCCCTCGGCGACGGCGACACCGACCTGCTGCTGCGCATCGCCCAGCGCCGGGGCGGCGCCGAGCTCCTGAGTGCCGTCGACGACCACCCGCCGGTGGTCGCCGCCGCGGCCGGCACCCTGCGCGCGGTGCTGGACCAGTTGGACCCGGCCATCGCCGAACGCATCGTGGTTGACCTCGGCGTGACCCGGGACCTGCGCTACTACACGGGCCCCGTGTTCGAGATTTACGCGCCGGGCGTCGGCGCACCGCTGGGCGGCGGGGGGCACTACGACGATCTCGTGGGCCGCTTCGGCCGTGACCTGCCCGCCGTCGGCTTCGCCGTGAACGTCGATCGCCTCCAGGAGGCGCTGGCCCGCGAGGACTCCGCACGATGAGCGCGAAAAGCTGCGCCCCGAGGGCTTGCGTTCCGTGGACCGTTCCGGTGACGCGAAAGGGCCGACGATGAGCCCCACGAACGGCCTGCGCATCGCCGTGCCCCGCGGTGCCCTCATGTCCGGCACGCTCGACCTGCTCGACGGGCTCGGCGTCGACACCTCCGAGGTGCGCTCCAACGACCGCAAGCTGCTCTTCGAGGACGTGGGCATCATCACGATGCGCCCGTCCGACGTGCCGACCTACGTGGAGGCGGGCGCTGCGGACGTCGGCATCACCGGCAAGGATGTCCTCATGGAGACGCCGCGCGACGTCGCCGAGCTGCTGGACCTCGGCTTCGGCGGGTGCACGATGGTGTTCGCCACCGTCGACGGGCCCGACCCGGCCGAGGAGGCGCTGCGCCGTCTCGGCGTCGTGCGCGTCGCGACGAAATACCCCCGCATCGCCCGCACCTACCTCGGGCGCACCGGCCGGCAGGCCGAGATCGTCGAGGTGAAGGGCTCGGTCGAGCTGGCGCCGCTCACCGGCATGGTCGAGGCGATCGTCGACCTCACCGCCACCGGCACCACGCTGCGCGAGAACGGGCTGATCGTCCGCGAGGAGATCGTCCACTGCACCGCGCGGCTGATCGCCAACCCGGTCGCCCACACGTTGAAGGCCGCCCAGATCGACGAGCTGGTGGAGCGCCTGCGTGGCGCTTGAGCGACGCAGCGCGCCGGCCGGAGCCGATCCGAGCGCGCTGGCGTCGTGGGCCCGTGAGCGGGTTGCCGGTCGGGAGTCGGTCGCGGGCGCCGTGGCAGAGATCGTAGCGAGCGTCCGGGAGGGCGGCGACGCGGCGCTGCGCGACGCCGTGGCCCGCTTCGACGCGCCCGCCGCCGGCGATGCGGCCCCGATCCGGGTGCCGGAGGAGGAGTTGCACGCCGCACTGGCCGCCCTGGACCCCGCCGTGCGGCATGGCCTGTCGGTGGCGATCGAGAACGTCCGTGCCGTCGCGCTGGCCGGTGTCGGTGAGGACCGCGACGTGACGCTGGCCCAGGGGCACCGTGTGCGCCTGCGGGAGCTGCCCGTGCACCGCGCCGGCATCTACGTGCCCGGCGGCCGTGCCCCGTATCCCAGCACCGTCGTGATGGGCGTCGTCACCGCCCGCGCCGCCGGCGTCGAGGACATCGCCGTCTGCGCTCCCGGCGGCCACCCCGTGATCCTCGCCGCCTGCGCGCTGTGCGGCGCCGACGAGGTCTTCCGCATGGGCGGCGCCCACGCCATCGCCGCGCTCGCCTACGGCACCGAGACGATCGAGCGGGTCGACGTGATAGCCGGCCCCGGCAACCTGTGGGTGCAGGAGGCCAAGCGCCTTGTCAGCGGCGACGTGGGGATCGACGGGTTCTACGGGCCCAGCGACGTCCTCGTGGTCGCCACCGCCGGCGCGGATCCCGCGCTCGTCGCCGCCGACCTGCTCGCGCAGGCCGAGCACGGGGGAGACTCCCTCGCCGTCTGCGTCAGCCCCGACGCGGCGCTCCTCGACGCGGTCGAGCCCCTCGCAGCATCCGCCGTCGGGCCGGTCGTCCTCGTCGACGTCGCGGACGCCGAGGCCGCCCTGGCCTTCGCCGAGGCGTTCGCGCCCGAGCACCTGGAGCTCCAGGGTGCCGAGGCCGAGTCACTGGCCCCGCGCGTGCACCGCGCCGGCTGCGTGTTCGTCGGCGCCAGCGGGGCCACCGCGTTCGGCGACTACGTCGCGGGGTCCAACCACTCGCTCCCGACCGGCGGCGCGGCCCGCTTCGCCAGCGGCCTCGGGGCCCGCGCGTTCCGCCGCCGGATGAGTGAGGTGCACGTCGGATCGGCCGCCGCGGCACTCACCGCCGCGGGCGCCCCGATCGCGCGCGCCGAGGGCTTCGAGGCACACGCGACGTCGATGGAGGCCCGGTTGCGATTGAATCAGGAGAACGCATGAGCCGCACCGCCGACATCGACCGCGCCACGAAGGAGACGGACGTCCGTCTGCGGCTGGACCTCGACGGGTCCGGCGCGGGCACGCGCGTCACCGGGGTCGGCTTCTTCGACCACATGCTCGACCTGCTCGCGCGGCACGCCCGCATCGACCTGGACGTGCAGGTCACCGGCGACCTGGAGACCGGTGCGCACCACACGGTGGAGGACACCGGCATCGTCCTGGGCCAGGCGCTGGACCAGGCGCTCGGCGACCGCACGGGCGTGACCCGCTACGGGTTTGCCGTCGTCCCCATGGACGAGGCCCGCGCCTCCTGCGCCATCGACCTGTCGGGGCGGCCCTACACGGCACTGGACGCGGCGCTGCCGCCCGGGATCACCGGCGGGCTGGACCACGAGCTCGTCGAGGAGTTCTTCCGCGCCGTCGCCAACTCGGCGAAGCTCACTGTCCACCTGACCGTCGAGCGCGGCACCAACGCCCACCACATGATCGAGGCGACGTTCAAGGCGTTCGCCCGTGCGTTGCGCCAGGCGGTCTCGATCGACCCGAAGGAGACGGGGGTGCCCTCCACCAAGGGCACGCTCACCGGCTGATGGACCGCGCCGTGCCGGCCGGGTCTCCGGCCTCGACGATCGCCATCGCGGACTACGGGATGGGCAACCGCCGATCGGTGGAGAAGGCGCTCGAGCGGGTGGGGGCACGCGCGCTGATCACCGACGATGCGGCCCTGCTGCATGGCGCCGACGGCATCATCCTCCCGGGCGTCGGTGCTTTCCCGCCCGCGATGGTCGCCCTGCGCGCCCACGGCCTCGACGACGTGCTGCGCTCGTGCGTCCAGGGCGGCACGCCGCTCCTGGGGCTGTGCCTGGGCATGCAGCTGCTGTTCGACCACTCGCAGGAGCACGGCGGGGCGGACGGCCTGGGGCTGCTGGCCGGGACGGTGCGTCCGCTGCGCGCCGACGGCCTGAAGCTGCCGCACATCGGGTGGAACGACGTGACCTGG
>CAZXNX010000122.1:0-7100 GCA_964642225.1 uncultured Solirubrobacteraceae bacterium
CCGAACCGGTCATCCAGACCCGAGCGCTGACCAAGCGCTACGGCTCCTCCCGCGGGATCGAGGACGTGACGATGGAGGTGCGGCCGGGCGAGGTGTTCGGCTTCCTGGGCCCCAACGGCGCGGGCAAGACGACGATGATCCGCACCCTGCTGGACCTGCAGCACCCCACCGGCGGCACGGCGCGCCTGTTCGGCCTGGACAGCCGGCGCGACAGCCTGGCGATCCGCGCGCGGCTGGGCAACCTGCCCGGCGACTTCACCGCGGACAAGCGGCTCACCGGCCGCAAGCTCTTGGAGTACTGCGCCGCCCTGCGCGGGGTGCAGGGGATCGGCACCGGGCCCGCCCTGGCCGAGCGCTTCCACGCCGACCTGGACCGCCCGATGGGCGACCTGTCGCGGGGCAACCGCCAGAAGATCGGTCTCATCCAGGCGCTGCTGCACGAGCCCGAGCTGCTCATCCTCGACGAGCCGACCGGCGGGCTGGACCCGCTCATGCAGGAGGAGTTCCTCGCCGTCGTCGGCGAGCAGCGCGACCGCGGCGCCACCGTCTTCCTCTCCTCCCACGACCTCAGCGAGGTCGAGCGGGTCTGCGACCGCGTGGCGATCATCCGCGACGGGCGCCTGGCCGCCGTCGAGGAGGTCCATGAGCTGCGCGCCCGCGCTGAGCGCCAGGTGATGATCGCGTTCGGCGAGCAGGTCGACCCGGCCGTGTTCTCCAGCCTGCCGGGCGTGAGCGGCCTCGTCGCCGACGGGCACACGCTGCGCTTCCGCGCCCACGGCGACCTGGACGCCATCGTCAAGGCGGCGGCGCGCCACCCCGTGATCGACATGGAGCTCGCCGAGCCGAGCCTCGAGGAGATCTTCGTCTCCTACTACGCGGGCGGGCACCCGTCATGACCCCGGGCATGGTGCGCCCCCTCACCGCGCTGGGCATCGTGGTGCGCCGCGCGTTCGGCGACCAGCGGCGCAGCATCCTCACCTGGGGCCTGACCCTGGGCACCTTCGGCGCCTTCATGGCGGCGATCTACCCGTCGGTGCAGGACACCATCACCCAGGTCGCCAAGAACTACCCGACGGCGCTGGCCGAGGCCTTCGACGTGAACTCGATGAACTCGGTGGAGGGGTACGTCAACGCCGAGATGTTCAGCATCATCGTCCCCATGGCGATCGGGCTGTTCGCGGCCCGGTCGATCATGCACCCGCTGGTGATGGCCGAGGAGCAGGGTCAGCTCGACACCATCCTGTCGCTGCCGCTCTCGCGCCGCGTGCTGGTGGCCGGCGCCTTCCTCGTCACCGCCCTGCTGTCCGCCGCGATCCTGGGCCTGGGCGGCGTGATGATCGTCGTCGCCGGCCGCATCGCGGGCACCGGCATCGACATCGGCCTCGTCGCCGCCGGGGTCTTCGGGCTGTGGCCGCTGGCCATCTTCTTCGCCGGCGTCTCGGCGCTGGCCGGCGGGGTGCTGCACCGCTCGGCGTCCGTCACCGGGGTGGCCGTCGCGGTGCTGGTGGGCATGTACATCCTGGATATCGCCGGCCGCCTGACCACGGCGATGGAGCCGCTGCGCACCATCTCGGTGTTCAAGTACTACGGCTCGCCGATGCTCGACGGCATCGACGTGTGGGCGTTCCTCGGCGTCACCGCCGCGGCCATGCTGCTCGTGGTGGCCGGCGCGGTGCTGCTCGAGCGCCGGGACCTGCGGCACTGAGCGTGCGATGACGCCCCGCCTCGTGGTGGTGACGGGCAAGGGTGGCGTGGGCAAGTCCACCGTCGCTGCCGCGCTGGGCATCGCGTCCGCGCGGGCCGGGCACCGCACCGTCGTGTGCGAGCTGGGCGAGCAGGGCGTGGTGCCCCGGCTGCTGGGCGTGGCGCCCACCCACGGCGCCCAGGTCAGCGCGGTCGGCGCGCGGCTGTGGGTCACCGCCGTCTCGCCCGAGACCGCCCTGGCCGAATGGTTCTCCCGCTCCCTGGGCCGCGCCGGCGCCGCGTTGCTGACCCGCTCGGCGGTCATGGACGCATTCATCGCCGCCGCCCCCGGCGCACGGGAGCTGATCACCATCGGCAAGGTGTGGGACCTGCTGGACATCGGCACCCCGGAGACCGGCGGGCCCGTCGACGTCGTCGTCCTGGACGCGCCCTCGACCGGGCACGCCGTCGCCCTGCTCGGCGCCCCCGCCACCTATTCCCACATGGGCGGCGGCAAGGTCCGCGCGGAGGCGCAGGTGCTGGCCGGCCACCTGGCCACGGCGCCGCCCACCGCGATCGTCGGCGTGGCCGAGCCGTCGGAGCTGCCGGTCTCCGAGCTGCTGTTCCTGGAGCAGGGGCTGCGCGAGCACGTCGGGCGCGGGCTCACCGCCGTGGTCGTCAACCGCCGGATGGCCGCGCGCTTCACCGCCCGCGACCTGTCCCGCATCGACGCGGCGGCCAGCGCCGGCCGCGCGGCCCGCGCCTGTGGCCAGGACCGCCGCCGTTGCGAGCGTCAGGACCAGCAGGTCGCCCGCCTGGACGCGGAGCTGGACCTGCCGCGCGCGGAGCTGCCGCTGGTGGCCGGGGAGGACCTGGGTCCGGACGACGTGGTCGCCCTGAGCCAGATGCTGGCGCCGAGGCTCCCGGAGCTGTTCGTGCTCGATCGGGCGGCGAGCCGCAGCCCGGATCCGTAGTTGTCCCGTAGGTACGGGCCGTGCGCGGTTCATAGGATGGAGGGACCACACCGAGGAGCCGCATGCCGCACGAACTGAGCCATCACCACCGCAACACGATCGAGGAGATCTTCCGCACCCCCACGAGTCACAACGTGGAATGGCGCAAGGTCCGCTCCCTGCTGGACGCGGTCGGCGAGGTCGAACAGGAGCACAACGGCAAGATCAAGGTGACCGTCGGGCCCACCACCGAGATGCTGCACGTGCCGCACGGCAAGGACCTCGACACCCGCCTGGTCATGGAGGTCCGCCACATGCTGGACGCCGCCGGGCTCGCGCCCAGCAGCTGATCCAGCCGGGCCGGCGTCTGGTGCTCGTGGAAGCATCAGCACATGGCCGAGCCGACGACCAAGGCGATGGCGGGCATCGCCCTGGGCGTCGCCGCCGGCGCCGCCTTCGCGCCGCGCCCGTTTCTGCGGGTCTTCGGGATACCGGCTGAGGACGTGACCGGGGCCGCGGCCTTCGGCTGGCGCCTGGTGGCCGCGCGCAACGTCTACATCGGCGCGCTGGCGCTGCGCGGCAACGAGACGGCACGCGACGCGTTCCTGCCCATCCAGTTGCTCGACCAGGTCGTCTTCTGGCACGCCATCGCCACGCGCTCGGTCCCTCGCCGCGCGGGCCTGATGGCGGCAGGGGCGTCCGGCGTGATCATCGCGCTGGACGTCGCCCGCCGCCGCGGCTGATCGCTACACCGCCGCCCCGGCGGCGGTGGCCGTGGGCACCTCGATCAGGCGGCCCGACGTCACGTCGTAGATGTAGCCGTAGACGGGGATCGAGCCGGGGACGAGGGGGTGGTTGCGGATGCGCGCCACGTCCTCGGTCACGCTCTGCTCCTGGTCGGAGATCGTCAGCCAGTCGATGTACTTGGCCTCCGGCGACCCCGGGCCGGTGCCGACGTCGTAGAAGCCCTCGTCGCCGAGCGCCGCGGTCTCCAGGCTGTTGCCCAGCAGGCCGCGCATCGTCTCGTCGTCGAAGAACTCCATGCCGCAGTTCGTGTGGTGCACGACGAACCACTCGCGCGTGCCCAGCAGCTTGTAGGAGATGACGAGCGAGCGGATCGCGTCGTCGCTGGCCCGGCCGCCCGCGTTGCGGATGACGTGCGCGTCGCCCTCGCTCAGCCCGGCGTACTTGGCCGGGTCCAGGCGGGCGTCCATGCAGGTGAGGATGGCGAATCGCCGGGCGGGCGGCAGGGCGAGCTCGCCCTTGGCGCCGAAGTCGGCGGCGTAGGCCTCGTTGGCGGAGAGCACTTCGGGCAGGACGGACACGGCGGCTCCATTCGGTCTGGGTGGCGGCGGCGCAGGTTGCGCAAGCCGATTATTCAGACTGAAATAGTAGGGAAACCGGTTTCCCGGCTTTTCGCCTTGCCTGTCAGCGGCCCCGGGGCATCCCGAGCGGGAGGCCGGCGGGGCGCCCGACGGGATGTGCCGTGGGGGCGCTGGTGAGGGGGGTGACCGTGGGAGTGAGCATGTCCCTGACGGTAGGAGCGCCAGGGCCCGGTGTCCGTGCCACAGGTGGCACGGACACCGTCACGGTCACGACACTTCGGATCAGGCGGGGTTGCCGCCCGAGACGGGGGGCGTGGGGGCCGAGCCGCCCTTGAAGTGGCGGGCGCCGTCGGGGCCGCCCGGGCCGCCGGGCCCGTGGGCCGGCCGGCCGTTCTCGACCTCGTCCTTGACGTGGGCGGCGATGCCCTTCTCGATGGCGTCGGCCTGCTTCTGGGTCAGCTTGCCGTCCTTGACCGCCTGGGCCAGGTCGGCCTTCTTGGCGTCGACGAGCGCGGCCTCGAGGCCGGCGACGTCCTTGTTCTGGTCCTTGGCGATCGCGGCGAGCGTCGTGCCCTTGACGAGCTTGGCGCGCAGCTGCGCCTCGGTCAGGCCGAGGTACTTGGCGGCGGCGGTGAGCTCCTCACCGTGACCGCCCGGGCCGCCCGGGCCGCGGTGACCGTCGAAGCCGCCGGGGCCGCCGGGGCCGCCGTGGCCGCCGTGGCCACGCCCGCCGCCACCGAAGGGCAGGTCGCCCTTGGCGATGCGGGCCTTCATGGCATCGGCCTGCTTCTGCGTGATCTTGCCGTCCTTGACGGCCTGGTCGAGCTGGTCCTCGAACGCGCCCTTGAGCGCGCTGGTGAGCGCATCGGGCGTCACGGACAGGCGCTTGGCGGCGTTGTCGATGATCGCCTTCTGCTCCTTGGCGTGATCGTCACCGGACGTCGCGGCGACCGCGAGGCCACCTCCGCCCACGAGGACGGCGGCGGTGACGGCGATGGCGGTGTTGCGCTTGGCGTTCTTCAAGATGGATCGCTCCTTGATCCTGCGGGTGGGACAGAGTGCGAGGAATGGGACCACGCGTTCCCCACCATGGAGTCAAGCGGGCGTAAGAGAAGGTGAAGAACTCCGTGACGATCGCGGCTCAGGTCGCCGGGAGCCGGCCGCCCACGAACTGCCCCATGCCGCTCACGTGCCGGCCGATCCCCTCCAGCCCGTTGCGTTCCAGCGCCCCGGTGAGCTCGTCGCGCCCGAAGATCCGCACGCCGGTGAGGGTGCGCACCACCGCGTCGGTGGCGGGCGCGGGGAGCAGGCCGCGGCTGACGCTGGAGAGCAGCGCCACGCGGCCGCCCGGTGCCAGCACCCGCACCAGCTCGTCGATCGCCCGGTGCGGCTCGGCGATGAAATAGAGGGCGGCGAAGCAGCACACCGCGTCGAAGGTGCCGTCGGCGAAGGGGAGGTGGGCGGCGTCGGCGCGCACGTAGGCCAGACCCGGAAGCTGCTCCTCCCGCACGGCGCGGTCGAGCATCGTCGTGGAGGCGTCCAGGCCGACCGCCAGCCCGTCGGGCGCCACCGCCGCGGCGAACGGCCGCGTGAAGTTGCCGGGGCCGCAGCCCACGTCCAGCACGCGGTCGCCGGGCCGCAGCGCAAGCATGCGCATCGCGGCCTGCCGCTCGCCGCCGGTGCTCATCAGCCCCAGCGCCAGCCGCCCGCCGAGCGGGCGCCACAGCCGCTCGTAGATCACCGGCAGGGCGCTGCTGATCATCAGCCGCTGGCCGGGGTGGGCGCCGGTGGGATCGTCGCGGCCCAGCAGATCCAGGTAGCCGCGAGAGGTGTCGGGCGCGGCCGGGCGGCGGTCGGGATCCAGTAGCGCCAGCGTCCGCTGCAGCGCGGGGGTGTCGCGGTCGGTGGCGGTGCTCATGGGCGGATCATCCCGCGTCCGGTTCGGCGCCGTCCTGCTCCAGGCGCTCCCGGCAGTGCTGCGCCTGGCGCCACCAGTCCGTGAGGGCCGGCTTGTCCAGTTCCGCGCGCGCGGCGTCGCCGTGCACGATCGCCGCAAGCAGGTCGTGGTACACCGTTCCCTGCGATCGCAGCACGGCCGCCTCGCCGTCCGCGGGGTGCTGCGGCGTCGCCGTTGCGGCCGTGGTGAGCATGGCCACATCCTTGGTCACCTGGGCGCCCAGGACGTTGGTGGCGCGGCGCCGGCCGAAGGGCACCGATCGCCCGCATCCGCAGAAGCACGTGGTCGCCATCGGCGGATCCTGACAGGCCGTCGCGCACCCCGGACTGGCGCGCTTGCACTCCCGTGGCGGCGGGCGTAGGTTCGATCGTGATGCACCGCCGCACGCCCATCCGTTTCGGTGCCGTCCTGATGACGGTGCTGGCGACCACCCTGGTCGCTGCGGGCTGTGGCGACGACGGATCGTCGACCTCGTCCACCACGTCCACGTCCACCACGCCTGTGGTCGGCGGTACGGCGACGGTGGGCGGGGTCACGACCGGCGTGGCGAAATGCGACACGGCGCAGGTCGGCAAGGCGGTCGCCGAGACCGGCAAGGCCGAGGGGTCGACGGCCAAACTGGACAAGGGCGGCCTGAAGTGCGCCGACGGCTGGGCCGTCGCGTTCGCCGACGTGGGCACGGGCGACCAGGCCGTGACCGTCACCTACGTGTTCGAGGCCGAGGGCCAGTTCTGGATCCCCAAGGACCGCACGAAGGTGTGCCCCAAGCCCTCACCGGTCCCCGCCGCGCTCTACCAGGACGCCTGCGAGAGTAACTAGCTCCTGCTGCCCACGCCCCGGCGCGCGGCAAGGAACCGGCAAGCTCGCCGCAACCGGCGCCGATCACGGTGCTCCCATCCGATCAACCGCCGATCACGGGAGTTCCCTGATGCGATCCCTCCGCCGTCCCAGCCCCGCCCTCATCGTCGCCTGCGTCGCGCTCATCGTGGCGCTCGGCGGCACCGCCACCGCCGCGTCGGTGGCCATCCGCTCGTCCGCGCAGATCGCGCCGGGCGTCATCCAGAAGAGCGACCTGAGCACGCGCGCCCTGCGCTCGCTCACCAAGACCGGGCCCGCCGGGCCCGCGGGAGCCACCGGCCAGCCTGGCGCCGACGGGGCGACCGGCCCCGCCGGGCCCCGGGG
>CAZXNX010000123.1:0-7095 GCA_964642225.1 uncultured Solirubrobacteraceae bacterium
CGCTTCACGCTCCGCGAGCGGGCCCGCTACCGCTTCGACGCCACCATGGCGCGGGGCTCCGCGGCCCTGGTCGGGTGGCTCGGCCTCGTCACCGTCGCGCTGATCCTCTTCTTCACGCTGGTCACCTTCATCGCGCGGCTGGCCCCGGGCGGCAAGGAAAGCCCGGGCTTCATCCGCCAGATGTTCAACACGCTCCTGCACTCGCTGGATCCCGGCACGGTGGCCGGCGACACGGGCAACTGGAAGTTCCTCGTGACGATGCTGGTGCTCACGCTGGCCGGCCTGTTCATCGTGTCCGCCCTCATCGGCGTGATCGCCACCGGCCTGGACAACAAGCTGCTGGAGCTGCGCAAGGGCCGTTCGGTGGTGGTCGAGAAGGACCACACGGTGATCCTGGGCTGGTCGGACGCCGTCTTCACCATCCTCTCGGAGCTGGCGATCGCCAACGAGTCCAAGCACCGCCCCGCGATCGTCGTGCTCGCCGAGCAGGACAAGGTCGAGATGGAGGACGCGATCCGGGAGAAGCTGCCGGACCTGCACGGGACCCGGGTGATCTGCCGGACCGGCACCGCCATCGACCTCAACGACCTGCGGATCGTGAACCCCACCCAGGCGCGCTCGATCATCGTCCTGTCCCCCGACGACGACCCCGAGCCCGACGCGCACGTGATCAAGACGATCCTCGCCCTCACGCGCGGGCCGTTCCGCTCCGACGCCACCCACATCGTCGCCGAGATCCGCGACCCGGCCAACCTCGAGGCCGCCCGCCTGGTCGCCGACGACCAGACGGTCCTGGTCGACAAGCGCGACACGGTGGCGCGGCTCATCGTGCAGACCTCCCGCCAGTCGGGGGCCAGCGTCGTCTACCTCGAGCTGTTCGACTTCGACGGCGACGAGATCTACTTTCACGAGGACCCGGCGCTCGTCGGGCAGACGTTCGCCCAGGCGCTGCTGGCCTACGAGCAGTGCTCGGTGATCGGCCTGCAGGCACCGGACGGGACGGTCAAGCTCAACCCCGGCCCCGCCACGGTGGTGGAGGCCGGCGCCCGCGTGATCGCGGTCGCCGCCGACGACGCGGTCCTGACCGCCGGCGACCCTCGCACCGGCCAGGTCGAGGAGGCCGCGGTGCGCCACGGCGCCCGTCCCGCGGAGGCTCCCTCGTCCGTCCTGCTCATCGGCTGGAACGAGCGCTCACCCCTGGTCCTGCGCGAGCTGGACGAGTACGTCGCGCCCGGGTCCAGCGCCCACGTGCTGGCCCCGGCGGCCGGCGACGGCGCGACCGCGGGGCCGGACGGCGCCCTGGCCAACCTCACCGTGACGTTCCAGGCGGCCAGCACCACGGACCGCGCCACGCTCGAGGCCCTCGACGTCGCCCGCTTCGACCACGTGATCGCCATGTGCCCGTCCGACGACCTGGACGCCCAGCGCGCCGACGCCCGCACGCTGATCACCCTCCTGCACCTGCGCGACCTGCTCGGCGAGGACGACGGGGCCGCCGACGGCCCGTCGATCGTCAGCGAGATGCTCGACGACCGCAACCGCGAGCTGGCCCAGGTCACCCAGGTCGACGACGTCATCGTCAGCGACCAGGTGCTCAGCCTCATCCTCGCCCAGATCTCCGAGAACCCGGCGCTGGGCGACGTGTTCGCCGACCTGCTCGACGCCGACGGCTCGGAGATCTACCTGCGGCCGGTCGACGGCTACGTGGAGCCGGGCCGCGAGGTCACGTTCGCCACCGTGGTGGCGGCCGCCTCCCTGCGCGACGAGGCCGCGCTGGGCCTGCGGATCGCCGCCCGCAAGGGCGACGAGACCGGCGGGGTGCTCGTCAACCCGCCCAAGTCGATGACCTTCGTGCCCGCCGCCGGCGACCGCGTCGTCGTCCTCGCCGAGGACTAGTCCTTCCACCAGTCCTGGACGAACTCGCCGGCGTCGGCGGGGATCGGCGCGCCGACGGCGAGGATCTCGGCGCCCTCGGGGCCGCCCTCCAGCGCGCGCACGACCGGGCCGGCGATGCGGATCAGGTCCCACTCCCGCAGGTCCCGGACCTCGTCGTCCAGCTTGATGCGGGCGGAGCCCTTGACGACGACGTAGACCTCCTCGTGCTCGCCGTGGCTGTGGCCGAACGGCACCCGGAAGCCCGGGGCGATCTCGAACCGCGTCACGCCGAGCTGCGTGGTGTGGAGCGGGTTGCGGGCGAAGCGCGACTCCAGCCCGGGCCCCAGGCCGTGGGAGGCCGCCTGGTCCTCCACGTCGGTGATGTTCAGGATCGTGTAGTCGGACATGAGCGCATCATGCCCTCCCACACGATCCTGAATGCACCGGGCGCTACGTGATGATGGGGATGATGAGAATCGCCACGATGTTGGCGACCTTGATCATCGGGTTGATCGCCGGGCCCGCGGTGTCCTTGAACGGATCGCCGACGGTGTCACCGGTGACCGACGCGGCGTGGGCGTCGGAGCCCTTGCCGCCGAACTCGCCGTCCTCGATGAGCTTCTTGGCGTTGTCCCAGGCGCCGCCGCCCGCGGTCATCATCACCGCGAAGAAGAAGCCGACGACGATGACGCCGATGAGGAGCCCGCCAAGCGCCTCCACGCTGATGAGGCCGACCACGACGGTCAGGACGATCGGCAGCAGCGACGGGATGATCATCTCGCGCTGGGCCGCCTTGGTCACCAGGTCCACGCACGCGGCGTAGTCGGGGTCCTCGGTGCCCTCCATGATCCCGGGCTTCTCCCGGAACTGGCGGCGGACCTCCTCGACGACGGCGCCGCCGGCACGGCCGACGGCCTCCATCGAGAGGGCCGAGAACAGGCAGACCATCATGCCGCCGAGCAGCAGGCCCATGAGGACCGGCGGGTCGTCGATCCGGAACGCGATCGCCCCGGTCTCCTGGATGATCTCCTCCTTGAACGCGGCGAAGAGCACGACGGCGGCCAGCACGGCCGAGCCGATCGCGTAGCCCTTGGTGACGGCCTTGGTGGTGTTGCCGACCGCGTCGAGGCGGTCCGTCACGTTGCGGACCTCCTCGGGCAGCTCCGCCATCTCGGCGATGCCGCCGGCGTTGTCGGTGATCGGCCCGAAGGCGTCGAGGGCGACGATGAGGCCGGTGAGGGACAGCTGCCCCATCACGGCGACGCCGATGCCGTAGATGCCGACCGTGCCGCCGCCGCCGAGCTTCCATGCGGCGAGGATGCCGAGCACGAGCACGATGGCCGGGAGCGCGGTGGCCTGGAAGCCCTGCGCCAGGCCCGAGATGATGTTGGTCGCGTGACCGGTCTGCGAGGCCGCTGCGGTCTTGCGCACCGGCCCGAACCGCGTCGACGTGTAGTAGTCGGTGATCACGAAGAGCAGCGCCGTGACGACGATGCCGACCAGGGTGCAGAGGTACAGATTGGTCGCCGACGGGAGGTCGACGCCCTGGATCGCGGTCTTGAAGCCGCCGAGGTCGTCAACCATCCACTTGGTGATCGGATAGAAGGCGATCGCCGACAGGATCCCGGAGACGATGAGGCCCTTGTAGAGCGCCCATTCGACGTTGCCGGTCTTGGTGCGCACCGCGTAGGTGCCGATGATCGAGGCGATGATCGCCGCGCCGCCGAGCACCAGCGGGTAGAGCGCGACCGACGTCTGGTCGATCGGCGAGAACGTGATGACGCCGAGCAGCATGACCGCCACGGCGGTGACCGCGTAGGTCTCGAACAGGTCGGCCGCCATGCCGGCGCAGTCGCCGACGTTGTCGCCCACGTTGTCGGCGATCACGGCCGGGTTGCGCGGGTCGTCCTCGGGGATGCCGGCCTCGACCTTGCCCACCAGGTCGGCGCCGACGTCGGCCGCCTTGGTGAAGATGCCGCCGCCCAGCCGGGCGAAGACGGAGATCAGCGAGCCACCGAAGCCCAGGCCGACGAGCGCGTCCACGGCCTCCTTGGGCGTGCGGTCGAACACCGTCGTCATCAGGCCGTAGTAGCCGGCGACGCCCAGCAGGGCGAGGCCGACGACGAGCATGCCGGTGATGGCGCCGCCGCGGAAGGCGACGGTGAGGGCCGGCGAGACGCCGCCGCGGGCCGCCTCGGCGACACGGGCGTTGGAGCGCACCGACACGTTCATGCCGATGTAGCCGGCCGAGCCGGAGAGGATGCCGCCCACCGCGAAGCCGACGGCGACGTAGATGTCCTGAATGAAGATCAGGGCGACGAACAGGACGACGCCGACCAGCGCGATGACCTGGTACTGGCGGTTCAGGTAGGCGCGCGCGCCCTCCTGCACCGCGCCGCTGATGCGTTGCATCGTCTCGTTGCCGGGCGACAGAGCCAGGAGGCTCCGGGTCGTCACGGCGCCGTAGACGACGGCGAGCAGCGCACACACCAGTGCGACGACTACCCCGTGATCATGCAGAAATTCAGTCAAGGGACGATCTCCTCAAGCGGTTATGGCGAGGCCGCGGGGGACATCCACGGCTCCGGCATCTGGACGCAGAGAGCCCTTGCGACGCACCCCCCGGCCCAGAAGCGGGCGAATCGTACCCCGAACCCGGGACGGAGGGGATTCTGGCGTGGCGGCCTACTGGCCGGGAACCCAGAGCCGGCCGCTGGACTGCGCCGGGCCGGGGCCCTCGGGATCGCCCGCGCCGCCTTCGGCGCCGCTCTCCCCCGCGCCGCCCGGGACGGCCGGGCCGGCCAGCTGCACGTAGGCGCGCTGGAGCTGGGCGAGCGCCTCGCGGAGCTGCCCGGCGTTCTCCCCCAGGGGCGCCTCGACGAGCGGCAGCAGCGCGCGCACGCCCTCGACGGCGATGCGGACCTGCTCGGCGTCGGCCTCGTCCTCGGTGCCGGGCACGAGCCCGGCCTTGCGCCCGCCCAGGTTGAGCAGCGAGACGATGGTCTCCACCACCACGTCCTCGACGCGGAGTGCCTTCAGCTGCTCCTCGTAGGCGGCGCGCATCTCCTCCTCGGTGGGCTGCGGGCCTTCGGGATCCCCGAACGGGGGCTGGCTGCTCATGGCGATGGAACCTCCTGCGGTTGGGCGTAGGTCAGGCGGGTCTTGGCCACCGATGCGGCGTAGACCTCTTCACGGGTGGCGCCGGCGGCGATCATCGCCCGCTGGCGCTGGGCGCCGTTGTCGGCGGGAAGCTGCGCGGAGATCCCCAGCTCGGCGCGGACCGGGGCGGTCCAGGCCAGCAGGGCGTCGACCGCGGCGTCGACGGGCTGCTCGCGCAGCCGCTGCAGGTCCAGCAGCTTGCCGTCGCGGCCGTGGCGGATGGCGCGCCACATGTTCTCCTCGAGCATGCGGGCGGCCGGATGCTCGAAGGGGCGGCCCTCGTCCACGTCGCGGGCCGCCTGGGCCACGCACGCGACGATGAGCTCCACCAGGGCGTCGGACTCGCCGGCCGTCGCCTGCACGTCGCAGATGCGCACCTCGACGGTGCCGAAGGACACGTGCGGGCGCACCGACCACCACACCTGGGTGTACTCGACGATCGAGTTGGTGGCCAAGAGCAGCTCGACGTACTCGCGGTAGGCCGCCCAGCTGCCGAACACGTCGGGGATGCCGCAGCGCGGGAACGACTTGGTGAACGTCTGGGTGCGGACCGAGTGCAGGCCGGAGTCGCGCCCGTCCACCCACGGCGAGTTGGCCGAGACCGCCAGCAGCGTGGGCAGCACGCCGCGCAGGCGGTCCGTGACGGCCATCGCGCGCTCGGGGCCCTGGATGCCGACGTGGACGTGCAGGCTGAAGGTGTTGTTGCGGCGCGCGACGTACTGGAGCCCGTCGACGACCCGCCGGTAGTGGTCGGTGTCGATGTTGGGCTGCGTGCGGTAGTCGGCCCACGGGTGCGTGCCGGTGGCCCCCAGCTCGAGGTCGTGGGCGTGGGCGAGCGCGAACAGGCGCCGGCGCACGTCGCGCTGGCGGGCGATCGCGTCGTGGACGTCGCGCCCGCGCCCCGAGCGGATCTCGATCTCCGAGGTGATGAGCTCCCCGGCGATCGAGGCGGCCAGGACGTCGTCGGTGCGCTGCGCCCCCGCCTCCAGGTCCTCGAAGCGCGGGACCATGTCCAGCGAGGCGGGGTCGAGGATGGCGAACTCCTCCTCGATCCCGACGGTGAAGTCGGTGGACGTGGCGAAGCCCGCTTCGGCGGCGTCGAGGTCGATGGCGGTCATGGTCGGGGCGCGTGGGTGGGCGGGACTACGTGAGGTAGAAGTACAGCGCGTAGAGGAGGTCGACGGCGGGGCTGGAGGTGTGCACGGTGACCTCGGGCGGGACCTGCAGCAGCGCCTCGGAGTAGTTGAAGATGATCTTGACACCCGCCGCCACGAGATCGTCGGCCAGCCCCTGCGCCGCGGCGGTGGGGACGGCGAGCACGCCGACGACGATGTCCTCGTCCTCCACGAGCTGCTTGAGGTCGTCGATGTGGCGGACGGTCTGCGCCCCGACCTTGGTGCCGACCTTGCCCGGATCGGTGTCGAAGATGGCCACGACGCGGAAGCCGTGGTCGGCGAAGATGTCGGAGGAGGCGATCGCCTGGCCCAGGTGGCCGGCGCCGAACAGGGCGATGTTGTGCTGGCCGGCGGTGCGCAGGATGCGCCGGATCTGCGACACGAGCGAGTCGACGTTGTAGCCGACGCCCCGCTTGCCGAACTTGCCGAACCCGCTGAGGTCGCGGCGGATCTGGGTGGAGTTGATGTGCGTGTAGTCCGACAGCTCGTGGGAGCTGATCGTCTCCTTCCCCATCTTGCGGGCCTGGGTCAGCACCTGCAGGTACCGCGACAGGCGCGCGGCCACGCCCAGCGACAGGCGCTCGACCGTGACGTCGCCGTTCAGCGGCACTGGTGCGTCCGTCGGACTCATCGCCCGGCGATGCTACCGAGCCGGGACGCCGACCCGGCGCCGCAGGTCGGCCTCGTCCACGAAGAAGTCGGCGATCTCCTCACCGTCCAGCACCAGCACGGGGATGCGCTCCAGGTAGCGGGCGTGCAGCGCATCGTCGGTGGTGATGTCCACCTCGGTGAGCGTGAAGCCCAGCTCGTCGCGCAGCGCGCGCAACTGCGCCATCGCCTCGTCGCACAGGTGGCAGCCGGGGCGCGAGTAGACGACGAGGCCGGG
>CAZXNX010000124.1:0-7093 GCA_964642225.1 uncultured Solirubrobacteraceae bacterium
GAGTTGCGCGGCGCGGCGCTCGATGCGCTCGGCGGCCAGTTCCGCGGCCTCGCCCGCGCGCTCCAGCCGCAGCTCGATCTTGTCCTGCGCGCCGCGGGCGGTCGACACCGCGCGCACGAGCCGCTCGCGCTGCTCGGTGCGCTCCGACAGAGCCTTCTCGGCGGCCTCGCGGCGGACGGCGATGACCCCCAGCTCGGCCTGGATCTCGTCGCGGCGCCGGCGGGACTCCACGGCGGACGTCTCGGCGGCGGCCAGCTCCTGGCCGTGGGCGCGCACGGCGTCGCGGGCCAGCTCCCAGCGCGCCTCGTCGGTCTGGCGCTCCAGGCGCTCGTGCAGTTCGGCGGCCTCGGCCTGGCGCTTGAGCGGCCGCAGGCGGGTGCGGGCCTCGCGCTCCACGTCGAGCGCCCGGTCGAGGTTGAGCTGGGTGCGCTCGAGCTTCAGGTGGGCGCGCCGGCGGCGCTTGCGGTGCTTGCCCAGCCCGGCGGCCTCCTCGATGAGCAGGCGCCGGTCGCGCGGCTTGGAGGTGACGATCGCCTCGATGCGGCCCTGCGAGACGACGGAGTGCATCTCCTTGCCCAGGCCGGTGTCGGAGAGGATCTCCAGCACGTCGACGAGGCGGCAGCGGGCGCCGTTGAGGCGGTACTCCCCTTCGCCGTTGCGGTCCAGGCGGCGCTGGATGGAGATCTCGCCGAGCGGCAGGTCGACGGTGTCGTCGCTGTTGTCCAGGACGATCTCGACCTCGGCCGAGGACCGGGCCTGCACGCCGTGGCCGCCGCCGAAGATGACGTCCTGCATCGACTGCCCGCGGACGGCGAGCGGGGACTGCTCGCCCATCGCCCACAGGACGGCGTCGGTGACGTTGGACTTGCCCGAGCCGTTGGGCCCGACGATGACCGAGACGCCGTGGCCGAACTCCAGCCGGGTGCGGTCCGGGAAGGACTTGAACCCCTTGAGGGTGATCGACTTGAGATGCACGGCTAGGAGGCCTCCACCGGGGCGGAGGGCGCGGCGTCGGCGGGCTCGGCGCCCACGGGCAGGCCCAGCGCCTCGCGGGCCGCGGCCTGCTCGGCGGCCTTCTTCGTGCGCCCGCTGCCCACCCCGACCGTCTCGCCGTCGACCGCGGCGATCACGTCGAAGCGGCGATCGTGCGGCGGGCCGTGCTCGGCGGAGACGCGGTAGGCGACGATCGCGCCGTGGCGGGCCAGCCGCTCCTGCAGGGCGGACTTGAAGTCGACGGGGTGGGCCAGCGCCTCCTCGAGCTCGGGCTGGAAGGCCTCGACGACGGCGGCGGAGGTGGCGTCGAACCCGGCGTGCAGGTAACACGCGCCGATCACCGCCTCGGTCACGGAGGCGAGCACCCGCTCGGTCTGGAGCTTGGCCGAGGCGTCGGCCGGCAGCCCCTCGGGCGCGGCCTCCTTCAGGCGCTCGGGCACGCCCATGCGGATGGCCACGGCGCGGCACGAGGCGCCCGAGACCGTCTGGGCCCGGATCTTCGTGAGCCGGCCGGCGCCGAAGCTCTCGGCCTCCAGGCGCGGGTAGAGATGGGTGGTGATCGCCAGGGACAGGACGGAATCACCCAGGAAGGCGAGCCGGTCGTAGGAGTCGCTGCGCCGCTCGGTCCACGAGGCGTGCGTGAACACCTGCTTCGACAGGTCGTCGGGCAGCGCGTCCAGGAGGTCGGTGAGGAGCGGCAGGGCTCAGGATCCGGTCGGGGCGTGGGCGAGCACGAAATCCACCGCCTGGCCGACCGAGAGGATCTCGGCGGCCTGCGCGTCGGTCATCGTCACGCCGTAGGAGTCCTCGAGCTCCTGCACGAGCGTGAAGAGGTCCAGCGAGTCGGCCTCCAGATCCTCCTTGAAGCGGGTCGACTCGTCGATCACGGACGGGTCGAGCTCGAGCTCGTCCGCCAGGTGGGCGCGGATCAGGGAGACGACGTCCTCGCGGGTCATGCCGAGGCGCCCTTCGGTCGGAGGGACGGCAGAGAAACCTTCATTCGGGTGCAACCGTAGCCGCCGGGCCGGACGCGGCGCCGGGGTCGGGCCGCTTGCGCAGGGCGCCCGCCCCCTCGAGGGCGGCGTGGGTGCGGCCCACGACGTCGCCGGACACCCCGCGCGCGGCGAGGAGGATGGCCTGCGAGAAGCCGTAGCGGGTGAAGCGGCCGTGGGGGACGACGCCCAGGCGGCGCAGGCCCAGAAGGTAGGCCCCGCCCGGCCCCTCGGGGTCGATCTCGTCGCGGAAGTCGCGCAGCGCGGGCCGCAGGAGCAGCCCCCCGGCCTTGGCCCGCGTGGTCGACGTCGCCGCCTGGCGCACGGCGCCGAGGATCGCCTGCGAGACGCCCTCGATGAGCTTGAGGGCCACGTTGCCGGTGAAGCCGTCGGTGACGATCACGTCGGCCACGCCCGAGGCCAGGTCGTTGCCCTCGACGTTGCCGACGAAGGTGAACGGCCCGGTGTCGCCGCCCAGGCGGGAGGCGAGCATCGCGTGCGCCTCGACGACCAGCGGCGTGCCCTTGGTGGCCTCCTCGCCGTTGGAGAGCAGGCCGATGCGCGGTCGCTCGATGCCCAGGACGGTCTGGGCCAGCGCGGCGCCCATGAAGGCGAACTGCACGAGGTGCTCGGAGCGGACCTCGACGTTGGCGCCGACGTCCACGAAGGTGACCGGGGCGCCGGGGATGGGGACGGGGACGGCCAGCGCGGGCCGGTAGATCCCGGCCGCCCGCTTGATGTTGAAGAGGCCGGCCGCGACGGCGGCGCCGGTGGAGCCGCCGCTCACGAACGCGTCGGCGTCCCCGGCGGCGACGGCGCGCGCGGCGCGCACGATCGACGACTCGGGGTTGGCCCGCACGGCGCGGGCGGGATCGGGGTCCTTGGCGATCGACAGCGGCGCGTCGACGACCTCGACCCCGTCGGGGACCGCGCCGATCTCCTCGGCGGACCCGTACAGCACGACCCGCACGCCGGCCTCGGCCGCGATGGCGGCGCCGGCGGCGACCTCGGCGGCGCCGAGATCGGCGCCGGTGGCGTCAACGGCGACCGTGACGCTCACGGGAAGGGGAACCGGTTAGTGGTCGTGGTCGGAATGGTCGTGCGCCGGAGCCACGACCTCACGCCCGGCGTAGAACCCGCACGTCCCGCACACGCGGTGCGGCAGACGGGGGCTGTGGCACTGAGGACAAGCGTTGTACGACGGAGCCGTCAGCTTGTGCTGCGACCGGCGCTTGTTCGTGCGGCTGTGTGATTGCTTCTGCTTAGGGACGGCCATTCGGCGTCGAAGGGTAGCGAACTCGTGCCCCGCTCCGCGCCGTGGGGTCCCTGGGCGGTCTACGCCCCGACGATCGTCGCCCGGTGGGCCAGCGCGATCGCCCACGCCGCGACCCCCACGGCGAGCACCGCCCCAACCTTCAGGGCGGTCGGCGCGCGCGCCAGCGCCCCGCGCAGCCCGGGCCGCCAGGCGAGCAGCAGCGCGGCGGGGATCCCGACGACGACCACGACGGCCCAGACCGGGTTGTAGCGCAGGAACGACGCGTCGCCGTGGGCCAGCAGGCCGAGGGAGCGCGTGGCCCCGCACAGCGGGCACGGCAGGCCCGTCATCTCCCGGAACGGGCACGGGATGTTCACCGCGCCGGAGGCATCCGCGCCGGTCCCGTGGATGAGGAGGCCGGCCGTGACGAGGGCGATCGTCCCGGCCGCCGCGGTGATCGCGGCGCCGCTCGCGGACGGGGCCGGGTCGTCGTGAGGCTGCGCGGACACGGACCGATGGTAGGGCCTCGTCCGCACGACGGCGCGCAAAATCCCGCGAGACGCCGGGAACTTGCGTAGGCTTTCCCGCGCGGCCGCCAGGGAGCCGCATCCCCTTCTAAGGAGCAAGACCAATGGCAGAAGTCGTCCCGATCCAGGGCACGAGCTACGAAGGCAAGAAGCGCAACGTGCTCGCCCCCGTCGGCCTGAGCATCATCACGCTCGGCATCTACGGGATCGTCTGGTACTACAAGACGAACAAGGAGCTTGCCGAGATCGGTCGTGCCCACAACACCGAGGAGCTCGGGACGTCTCCGGGCATGTCGGTCGTCGCCGTCACCGTCGGCGCGCTCATCATCGTCCCGCCGTTCGTCTCGTACTGGAACTGGTGGCACCGTCAGGAGAAGGCCGCGCAGCTCCTGGGCCGGCCCGAGGATGCGTTCTCGCCCGTCGGCGGGTTCTTCATCACCCTGCTGCTGTGGATCGTCGGCGCGCCGATCTTCCAGAGCGTCCAGAACAAGATCATCGAGGCGCAGGCGCAGGTGCCGCTGGGCTCCGCCGGCAGCGCGGCCATCCCGGCCCCGCCCGTCGCGGAGGCCACCCCGGAGGCCACCACGCAGGACGCCGAGCCCACCGCCTAGTCCAGGCTTCAGCTCCGCAGTGCCCGAACGCCCGGCTCAGGCCGGGCGTTCGTCGTTCTCGTCGAACGTCAGCGCGTCCAGGGCGGCCCAGCGCGGGTCGCGCCCGGGGCCGTGGGAGTGCTCGGGGTCCTCGTTGAGGTTCGCCCCGCACTCGGCGCACAGGCCGAGGCAGTCGGGGCGGCAGACGATCTGGCCGGGGAGCGCCAGGCCCAGCGCGTCGTTGGCCCACGCCACCACGTCGAGCTCCTCGTCACGCACGTAGGGCGACTCGAGCTCCTCGCCCCCGCCGGGCTGGTCGATCTCGCGCACGTCGACCACCGTCTCGGGCGTGGCCGGCTCCAGGCAGCGCATGCACGGGCCGTTCAGGGTGGCGGAGAACCGCAGGCGCAGCGCGTAGCCGCCGTGGGTCATGCGGGAGATGTCGACCCGCACCGGCACCGGGTTGGGCTCCACGGCGTAGACCGTCCCGGAGAAGTCGTACGGGGCGAGCTGCACCTCGAGGTCGAGCTGACGCCCGGAGCCGGACGGCAGCCGCAGCGAGGCCAGGTCGAGAAGGTCGGCGGCGGGCACCCGGCAAGCGTAGATCACGCCCGGCCCCGGCCACCCGGAGCTACCCGGCGGTCTCGTCGACCAGCTCGCGCTTGAGGACCTTGCCGGTGGCGTTGCGGGGCAGCTCGGGGAGGAACACGATCTCGCGCGGCACCTTGTAGGAGGCGAGGTTGGCCCGCACGTAGGCCTTCAGCGCGGCCTCGTCGACCTCCGCGCCCTCGCGCACCACGACCCAGGCCATCAGGCGCTGGCCGAAGTCGGCGTCGGCCACGCCGGCCACCGCGACCTCCTCGATCTCGGCGTGGTCGTGGAGCAGGTCCTCGACCTCACGGGGGAACACGTTCTCGCCGCCGGAGACGATCATCTCGTCGTCGCGGCCGTCGATGAACAGGCGCCCGCCGTCGTCGAAGTGGCCGACGTCGCCCGTGGACATGAGCCCGTCGATGACCTCCTTGCCGCCCCCGCCGGTGTAGCCGTCGAACAGCATGCCGTTGGTGACGAAGATGCGGCCCGTCATGCCCTGCGGCACGTCGCGGCCGCGCTCGTCGAGCAGGCGCACGATGGTGCCGAACGGCGGCCGCCCGGCGGTGCCGGGGGCGATGCGCAGGTCCGCGGGGGTGGCGATCGTCGCCCACGCCACCTCAGTGGAGCCGTAGAGGTTGTAGAGCACGTCGCCGAAGTGGTCCATGACGCTCAGGGCGAGCTCGCCGGGCAGGGCCGACCCGCTGGCGGCGATGACCCGCAGCGACGGGGTCCGGTACCGGGCCAGCGTCGCCGCGTCGAGCTCCATGATCCGCTGAAGCATCACCGGGACGACGGCCAGGACGGTCGCGCGGTAGCTCGACAGCGCCTGCAGCGTCCCCTCCGGATCGAACCGGCGGCGCAGGACGAGCGTGGACGACAGCGCCATCCCGAGCGTGAAGTGCGCGAAGCCCCACGAGTGGAACATCGGCGCGGCGATCATCGTCGTCTGGCGGGCGCGCAGCGGGATCTTGGAGAAGAGGGCGGCGGCGGGCTCGAGGTTGTCGGGCTGGCGGCGGCTGGCGCCCTTCGGGGTGCCGGTGGTGCCGCTGGTGAGGATCACGATCCGGCCGGCCTCGTCGGGCGGCTCCAGCGGCGAGTCGTCCCCGCCGGCGATCAGCTCCTCCAGCGTCGGGAAGGCCGGGGCGTCGTCGTCGGTCCAGGCGATGAAGCGCATGCGGCCCTCGCCGGCGCCGTCGCACAGGGCGGTGAACTCGCTGTCGTGGATGATCGCCACGGGCGCCTCGCGCTCGCACACGTCGGTGATCTGCGGCCCCGCGAACATCGTGTTGAGGAACAGGGCGTGGGCGCCGAGCTTGGAGCAGGCGACGACCGACTCGATGAAGCCGCGGTGGTTGCGGCACAGGATCGCCACCGCGTCGCCCTCGCCGACGCCGGCGTCCGACAGGGCGTTGGCCAGGCGGGTGGTGCGGTCGTCGACCTCGGCGAACGTGAGCGAGCCGAGCTCGTCGACGATCGCCAGCGCGTCCGGGTAGCGCGCGGCGGAGGCGCCGTAGCCCGCGGCGGGCGTGGGGCCCCACTTGGACAGCGCGCTCGCGGCGCCGACGAGGCGGTCCGGGCGACCCGGGCGCACGATCCCCGCCTCCACGAGCGTCCGGGCGAGGAACGCCTTGGCCACGACACTGTCGACGAGCTGCATCCCGACAGTGAACCACCCCGCGCCCGTCCTCGCCGAGCGGGCCGCCGCCCGGCCCGGCCGGTCAGCCCAGCCGCAGCCCGGCGGGGACGCGCCCTTCGTGGATCAGCGCGTCGATGTCGGCCTTGCGGCTCGGGTTCAGGTTGACGTGCCGCTGACCGACGCTCGGCTTCTCCTGCAGCAGGCCGGCGGCCAGCAGCGCCTCGGCGACCTCGTCCACCAGCGCCCGCTCGTGGGTGGCGAAGCCGCGCTGCAGGTGGACGAACTCGGTGTGGTAGCCACCCCACTTGCCCATGCCGTCGAGCCGCTGCAGGATCCGCCGCGCCGCCCGGCGGGCGGGGTCGGGGTCGTCGTGCGGGCGGCTGACCGGCGGCGCCCCGGCGGCCAAGGACGCCAGGACGACGTCCTCGTGCTCGGCCACGGAGCCCGCGTCGGCCGGGTCGCCGCCGGCCTCGGCCACCGCCTCGGCCACCCGCAGAGGATGGGCG
>CAZXNX010000125.1:0-7079 GCA_964642225.1 uncultured Solirubrobacteraceae bacterium
CCAGCACGCCCAGCAGCTCCCCCTGGACCCGCGGGGCGCGGGCCAGCGCGGCGACGCGCGCGGACGCCGCGCCCAGCGCGTCACGCTGCGGGCGGTCGCGGGCGATGCGCCACACCACGACGGTCAGCGCGACCTGGCCCAGGCAGCCGGCCAGGGCCAGCAGGGCGCGCAGCACCGCGCCCTCGAAGTCGGCCGGGTACTCGGCCACCAGCAGCAGGGCGAGCACGCTGGTGGCGCCGATCAGCCCTTCGGTGCGGCCCAGGCAGCCGAGCATTGCGCCGCAGAACGCCCACAGCGCCATCAGCGCCATGGCGAGCACGTCGGTGCCGCCCGTCCACACCCCGACGAAGGTGGAGACGAACACCAGGACCGAGGTGATCGCCATCGCGGTCATCCGCTTGCGGGGCGGGCTGCCCAGGCCGGGGATGCCGGCGAACAGCGCGCCGGCGGCGACGAGGAGGCCCGTCCGCAGCTCCCCGGCGGCCAGGCCCCACGCGACGGCGCCCACCACCGGCACCGTGTTCAGCGCGGCCGTCCACCCGTAGAGGCCCGCGCGGTCGACGTGCAGGCCGGGGGTGATCAGCTCACGGGCGAGCGAGCGGGGCATGCGGGGAGCCTAGTGGCGAGCTCCGTGGTGCCGAAAAGTGGGTGGTTGAGGCGGACGCGCCAACAGCGCGTTGGCGTGTTGCCGCGGTGATCCGAACACCGTACGGTCGCCAGAACGGGGGACGGGGACGCTCGTCGCACCGTGCTGCCACGGCCATGAGGCACCGCGTGCTGACATCTCACTCGCTGCGCACTTCCGCGATCTGCATCGCGACCGCCGCCGTGTGCCTGGTGGCCACCGCCTCGGCGTCGGCGCTGACGATGTCCACCCCGACCGACGGCGCGGCCTACAACACCAACGACACGGTGTGGCGGGGCGCTGCGGATCCCAACTTCTCGATCAGCATCCGCACCATCGTCCACAACCCCCTGACCCCGGGGCTGGAGAACATCCTGTGGGGCGCCTCGCCGCTCACCTTCGGGCTGCAGATCGGCTACAACGACGTCAACCTCCAGGTCGGGGGCCCGACGAACAACCCGGCCTTCCCGAACCGGTCCTACGACTACACCGGCCAGACGATCACGCCGCTGAGCGACGACTGGGAGTACACGGGCTTCCCGCCCTCCGGGGGGTACCTGGGCGGCTGGCCCGACGGGCACTACGCGGCCCGCGCCAACTACTACGGCGACGACGGGCCGGAGTATGTCGTCGCGCGGTACGACATCGACACCAAGGTGCCCGAGACCGTCCTGGACACCACGCCACCCGCGTTCGACAACGACGCCACGCCGTCGACCTTCACCTTCCACGCCGACGACCCCGCGCCGTCGTCGGGCGTGAGCTTCGAGTGCCGCATCGACGCCGGCGCCTGGGCGCCGTGCGTGTCCGGCGCGCCGATCTCCACCCCCGAGGGCAACCGCACCTTTGCGGTGCGGGCCAAGGACAAGGCCGGCAACACCGACCCGACCCCCGAGACCTACGCGTGGATGGTCGACACCACGCCGCCGGTGGTCACCATCACCACCCCGCCCAACCGCGTCCACTACACGCTGCGTCAGCCCGTCACGGCGGTCTACGACTGCAACGACCCGCTGTCGGGTGGGCCGCCGCCCGTGGCCTCCGGCCTGGTGGCGCCGTGCAGCGCCCCGCCCGTCGACACCACCCGGCTCGGCACGAGGACCTTCTCGGTGACCGCCACCGACCGCGCCGGCAACAGCACGACGACAACCCACGCCTACGTCGTGGATCCGCCCCGCTACGAGGACGCGGTGCTGGACAAGCACCCGCTCGCCTACTACCCGCTGAACGACCCGGTCGGCTCCGACGTGATGGCCGACCGCAGCGGCCGCGGCCACGACGGGGAGTTCAAGAACGGGATCGCGCTGCGCCGCGATCCGGCCATCGCCTGCCACCGCCGGCCCACCCGGCCGGCGGCATGCGACCGCCACGACGACCCGCAGGGCTGGGCGGCGTTCTTCCCGGCCCGTGACGGGTACGGCTTCGCCAACGGGATCACCGCGCCGCAGTCGGCGTATTCGCTCGAGGCGTGGGTCAAGCCCGCCGACGGCGCCGACATGTCGGTCGTCGGCCAGGGCGGCGGCGGTCAGCTCTTCATCACCGGGCGGCGGCTGGCCCTGCGCCAGACCCAGGACACGGTGATCGCCCCCGGGCCGAACCTGCCGATCGGAGCGTGGTCGCACGTGGCGGGGACCTGGGACGGCCACACCACGCGCCTCTTCGTCAACGGGGTGCAGGTCGCGAGCTCGACGTCGGCGAACAAGCCGCCGTCGGGCAGCGCCACGCTCTACGTCGGCTACGGCGACCAGGCGCCCTGGTTCCATGGCGATCTCGATGAGGTCGCCTACTACGACTCGGCGCTGACCCCCGACGACGTGTTCGACCACCACGCCATCGGCACCGTCCGCGACGAGCCGTCGTCGGGCCCCGGCCCCCTCAACACCGCCCGCCCGACCATCGACATCGCCACCCCCGCCGACGACGGCCAGTACGCGCCGGCCAAGCTCCCCGTCACCGACTTCACCTGCGACGACCCGGATGGCCCGGCCGACGTGGCCGGCTGCACCGCGACCGTGGACGGCACCCCGATCGGCAAGGGCGTCCCGATCGCCGGCGCGCCCGGCGAGCACGTGTTCACCGTCACCGCGGTCGACCTGGCCGGCAACACCTTCACCCGCACCCACCACTACTGGGTGGCGCCGTTCTCCTCCATCATCGGCTGGGACCATCCCGTCGCCTACTACCGCCTGGGCGATGACACCGGCGCGGTGATGGCGGACGCCAGCGGCAACGGCCGCAACGGCGAGTACAAGAACGACCAGGAGTCCGGCCCGGTCGGGATCGCCGGCGACGGGGACCACGCCCGTCGCTTCTACGGCGCCGGCGGGTACGGGTACGTCAACGGGATCACCGCGCCGCGGCACCAGGCGACGATCGAGGCGTGGATCCGGGCCGACGACGGTCGCGACCAGTCGATCGCCGGGCACGGCGACGCGGGCGAGCTGCTCATCCAGGGCGGCCACTTCGTCTTCCGCCACATGGACCAGCGCGTGAGCACCTCGATCGGGGTGACGCCCGGGCAGTGGACGCAGGTCGTCGGCGTGTGGGACGGCGTGGACCTGAAGATCTACGTCGACGGCATCCTGCGCGGCACCCAGGAGGCGACCAGGCGCCCCAGCTCCGCCAGCACCTTCTACGTCGGCTACGGCGAGCTGGCCCCGTGGTTCAAGGGCGCGATCGACGAGGTCGCCTACTACGACACCGCGCTGACCCCCGGCCGCGTGTTCCAGCACTGGCTGGCCGACCCGCCCCCGGAGACCGTGACCGCGGTGACGACGCCGTCGGCGCCCACCACGACGACGAGCCCGGCCACGACCGACCCCGGGACCCCGGCCGCGACGCCGCCCATCACCGCCGCGCCCTCCGGCGGTGGGAGCACCGCCACGCCGTCCCTCCCCACGGCCCCGCGCTTTGCCATCACCGCCGTGAAGGCGTCGTCCTCCAGACTGGCGGTGTCCGTCACGCTCCCCGGCGCCGGCCGGGTGGCGATCGTCTCCACCACCCGCGCGGGCGGCCGCACCATCACCTACCGCTCCGGCTCCACCAGGGTGGCCGCCGACACGCGCACCATCACCCTGTCGCCGACCGCCGCCGCGCGCCGCGCCCTGAAGAAGGCCCGGTCGTTGAAGGTTTCGCTGCGGCTCACGTACACACCGACAGGTGGAAAGGCGAGCACGGTCACGCGTTCCGTGACCGTCAAGGGCGGGCGGCGCTGAGGTACCCGGTTGTGTGCTCGGTGCCGCTGACCTAAGCTGGCGAGGATGACACTGAGGCGCGGGGTCCTCGTTCTGCTGTTGTCGCTGGTCGCCGTCCTCGGCGCCGCGACCGCGCCGGCCTTCGGCGCCTACGGCTTCATCCAGGAATGGGGGAGCGCCGGCACCGACCCCGGCAAGTTCTCCGACCTGCGCGATGTCGCCACCGACACCAACGGCAACGTCTTCACGCTCGAGGCCGCGCGCATCCAGAAGTTCGGGCCCGACCGCGCCTTCCTGACCCAGGTCGCGGTCCCTCCGGGCGACAACGACACGTCGATCGCCGTCAAGGGCGCCGGAGCCACCGGCATCGTCTACGTCGTCGACCGCGACCACGGTATCCGCACCTACCGCGCCTCCGATCTCTTCCCGCTGGGGACGGTCACCCTCGCCGGCGTGTCTCCCACCTGGGCCAAGCCCCGTGCGCTCGCCATCGACTACCTGGGCAACCTCATCGTCTCCTTCCCCGACGACTACGGCGCGGTCCCACCCAAGATCAGCGGCATCGCGATGTTCCAGGACACCGGTGCGTTCATCCGCAACGTCGGGACCTACGACACCAACGACGTCACCGCGGGCGAGCAGCGCAGCTTCGTGACCCCCGTCGACGTTGCCGTCGACGATCAGATCGGCACCGACGGCCAGATCTATGCCGTCGACTCCACCAAACGCCGCCTCTTCCATTGGGACCGCACGACCGGCGACAACCCCAACACCTTCACGCCGTCCCCGGCCAGCCGGTGGGACCCGCGGGCGGTCGCGGTGATGCCGCTGGAGCCGATCTTCGGCGACGGTGCCAGCACCTCGGTCCTGGTGGCCGACCATTCGGTGCCGCCGCAGGCGCCCCAGGACGGCCGGATGTGGGATGTGCGCGGGGCGGGCACATTCCTCGGCTACTTCGGCACCCGCGGCACCGGGACCGAGAAGTACGGCCTCATCTCCGGCATCGCCATCGACGCCTTCCAGCGCATGTTCGTCGCCGACGCCACCCAGTCGAAGATCCTCGAGTACGGCAACGGCGGCACCCCGGGCCCCGGCGACCCCAAGGATCCCGACCCGCCGCCGAACGTCAATCCCCCGGCCCCGAAGCCGATCGAGAACACCCAGCCGATCATCTGCATCGGCCTGTGGTCGGCCGCGACGTGCGGCTCGCTGCCCAAGCCCGACCCGATCTACGTGTGCGTCTCCTACTGGGAGAACTGCAACGGCTTCGGCGGCAGCAAGCCGGCCAAGCCGGGCACGATCGACATGTCCGGCTTCCCGTCATCGCTCCAGGTGGATGTGGGGTGCTCGGCGGAGTCCAAGAAGAACCCGTACACGTCGCGTGCGGTCGGCGACGAGGTGCCCGCACCCGACTACGTCACGCCCGAGACCGAATGCCTGCTGCGCGGGTATCTGGAGGGCACGCTGGACAAGGACCAACTCGAGGACCGCCGGGCCGAGGTGCTGTGGAACATCGACGCCCGGACGTTCAAGGGCGAGGTGGCGGCGGCGTACGCCCAGGTCATCAAGGGCCTGAGCATCGTCGTCGCGCCGTTCGAGTCCAACGAGGACGAGTGGGCGGCCAAGATCTTCCTGTTCTCGGCGGACTACGCCGACAAGGTGTTCGACGAGATGGCCAAGCCGGGCGTGCCCTTCGCCAGCGGCGTGCGCGGCCTGTCGGCCAACGCCGTCTGCCTGAACCTGGAGAACGAGGACCAGTTCAAGCGGTGCTCCGCCCTCATCACCGGCTACAACGAGGCGCTGCGCGGTCAGCTCACCCTCCTGAACTTCCGCAAGCAGCAGCTCTTCCTGCACGTCTCCTTCGAGGGCTACAAGAAGCTCATCAAGAAGAAGATGGAGGACTTCGAGAAGAAGTACAAGGCGAAGCCCCTGAAGCAGCGGGCGATCACGAGCGCCACCAAGCTCAACGTCCTCAAGAAGCGCTTCGTCATCGGCGCCGGCCAGCTCAAGCTCAAGCCCGGCAAGACGGGCAAGCTCAAGATCGTCATCTCCAAGGCGATGCGTGCCCATCTCAAGGCGCTGAAGAAGGCGGGGGTGAAGACCTTCAAGGTCCGGGCCGTGACCGAGGGCTCGACGGTGCCGGGCATCTCCGGCAAGCGGACCAAGACGATCACCATCAGCCTCGTGAAGGTGAAGAAGCCCAAGAAGAAGTAGCGCCCCGCCCGCACGTTCGGGTTCCTACGGATTCGCGCGCGGGGTCGCGGGGAGAGCATGGGGTATGGCCGTCCAGCGCCTCAGCCCCCTCGACGTCTCCTTCCTGCACGTGGAGGACGAGGTCAGCCACATGCACCTCGGGTCGATCGGCCTGTTCGAGGGGCCGCCCCCGACCGAGCAAGAGCTGTTGCGGGCGATCGAGGGCAAGCTGCACCTCGCGCCGCGGTGGCGCCAGCGGGTGCGCTTCGTGCCGCTGGAGGCCGGGCGGCCCGTGTGGGTCGACGACCCGCACTTCCACCTGCCCTACCACGTGCGCCGCACCGGGATCCCGTCGCCGGGCGGTCCCGATGAGCTCGACCGCCTGGTCGGCCGGGTCATGTCGCTGCAGCTGGACCGCAACCGGCCGCTGTGGGAGCTGTGGGTGGTGGAGGGCTTGGCCGACGACCGCTGGGCGCTCATCTCCAAGCTGCACCACGCGATGGTCGACGGCATCTCCGGCTCCAACCTCATCAACGTCCTACTCGACGAGGAGCGTGACCCGTTCCGGCCGCCCGTGCCGGGCTGGGAGGCCGACCCGGAGCCCAGCCCCGCCTGGCTCGTCGCCGACGCCCTCGTGGAGCGGGCGCAGTGGCCGCTGCGCGAGGCGCGGTCGATCGTCGGCGCGCTCGGCGACCCGGTCGGCTGGGCCTCCCACGCCGCCCAGACCGTGCAGGGGTTGGCCGCCTACTCGGGCATCGCCCGGCGCCCACCGCCGACGCGGCTCAACGGGCCGTTGAGCCCGCACCGCACCTGGGCGGGTTCGGGGGCGCAGCTCAGCGACGTGCGCGAGATCCGCCAAGTGCTGCACGGCACCGTCAACGACGTCGTGCTGGCGGCGATCACCGGCGGCTTTCGCACCCTGCTCGCCAGCCGCGGTGAGGACGTCGCCCGCGACCGCACCCTGCGCACCCTCGTGCCGGTGTCCGTACGGGCGAAGGGCACCTCGGGCGAATACGACAACCGCGTGTCGGCGATGTTCGCCGAGCTGCCGATCGGCATCGCCGACC
>CAZXNX010000126.1:0-7036 GCA_964642225.1 uncultured Solirubrobacteraceae bacterium
CGTGCCACGCGCGTGCGTCGCACGGGCCTGCGCCAGGCTCGCCTGATCGCGCGCGAGCACGGCCTGCGCCTCGGCGAGCGCGACGCGGAACGGACGTGTGTCGAGCTCGGCGAGCACGTCTCCCGCGTGCACTTCTCGTCCCTCGGTGAAGAGCACGCGCTCGAGCTGCCCGCTCACACGCGCACGCACCACAGCGGTCTCGCGCGGCGTGACGGTGCCGAGCGCCTCGAGGTGGATGGGCACGTCGCGGAGCTCCGGATGCACGGTGCGCACGGGCGCAGGCGCTTGGCCGCCGCGACCTCCGGCACCACCGGCGCCTCCTCCGGCGCCTCCTCCGGGGCCCCCGCCCATGCCCATGCCTCCGGCCGAGGCGGGACCGCCGGCCGGGAAGGTCGAGCTGGTGGCGTGGCCGAGCGTCTGCACGGCCCACGTCCCGGGCGCGATGAGCGCCACGGCCAGGAAGCCGGCGATGGCGATGGCCCGCCAGCGCTGGGCCAGGCCGGTGGCCAGCACGACGCCGGCGGCGACGCCCGCGGCGATGAGGGCCGGGATCACCCACTGCAGCTCGGTCGTGTTGTCGTTCAGCACCTTGATCTCGGCGGCGACGCCGGCGGCGACGGCCAGCGGGCCGAACACGCGCATCAGGGCGCCGCCCTTGGCGAGCTGCACCGCGCCGGCGCCGACGAGCAGCGCGACGAAGGGGGCGAGCGCCGACACGTAGTAGGGGTGGAAGATGCCCTGCGCCTTGCTGAAGGTGATCGCGGTGATGGCGAAGGTGCCGCCGACAGCGATGATCCAGCCGGTGCGGGTGTCGGACCGCTTCAGGCGCGAGGCGGCCGCGATGGCGATCCCGGCCACGGCGGCGAAGCCCAGGAACCAGCCGGCCTGGCCGCCGAGCGCCTCGTTGAGCAGGCGCAGCGGCCCGGTGCTGCCGCCGAAGACGCCGCCACCACCACCACCGCCCGGCCCGCCCGCGCCGCCGCCGGGCCCGCCGCTCTGGCCGAACACGCGGCCCAGGCCGTTGTAGCCGAAGATGAGCGACCAGATGCTGTTGTCGCCGGTGCCGGAGATCCACGGGCGGTCGGCCGCGGGGGTCAGCCACATGAGCACCGGCCACGCGAGCCCGACCACGAGCATCGCGGCGCCGCCGGCCAGCAGCTGGCGCAGGGCGACCAGGCGCCCGCGGGGCGCGATCCACAGGTAGGCGGCGACGATGCCGGGGAGCACGAGCAGCGCGGCGGCCATCTTGGCCTCGAAGCCCAGGCCGACCGCGACGCCGCACCACACCAGCCAGCGGGTGCGGCCGTCGTCCAGGGCCCGCACCAGGCACCAGATCGCGGCGACCGAGCAGAGCACGAGCAGCGCGTCGGGGTTGTTGTGGCGGGAGATGGCCACGGCGACCGGGGTGAGCGCGAGCACGAGGCCCGCGGCGAACCCGGCGTGGCGGCCGAACGACCGGCGGGCGATGTCGTAGACGAGGCCGACGGTGGCGACGCCCATCAGCGCCTGGGGCACGAGCATCGCCCACGAGTTGAAGCCGAAGACGCGCACCGACAGCGCCTGGATCCAGTTGGCCAGCGGCGGCTTGTCGACGGTCATCACGCCGCCGACGTCGAAGGAGCCGTAGAGGAACGCGTGCCAGCTCGTGCTCATCGAGCGCACGGCGGCGCTGTAGTAGTCGTTGGCGTAGCCGTTGAGGTCCAGCGCCCACAGGTTGAGCACGGCAGCCAGGACGAGCAGGCCGATGAGCTCCGGGCGCGGCCAGGAGAACGAGCGGGTGCGCGCGGCCGCCGGGGCGGGGGCGGGCAGGGAGGCGGTGGTGGTGGTCGACATGTCAGCGGGTCCTCTGGGGCAGGGGCTCAAGGATGGGGCGCTCGATGGCGCCCTGGCGGCGCAGGGGTGAGAACACCCAGCTGCGCAGGGCCAGGAAGCGGGTGACGGTGGCGCAGACGCTCGCGGTCACGAGCACCACCACCTCCACCAGCGCGGACGGTTGCGGGTCGATCGCCTGGAGCAGGGCCAGGGCGCCCATGGTCAGGCCGAGCGTCAGCAGGTACACCAGGCCGCCCATCGCCTGGTCGCGCAGGAGCCGCTCGCGGCCCCGCACGCGGAAGGTGAAGTGGCGGTTGGCCTGCGTGTTGCCGACGGCGGTGATGGCCAGGGCCAGCGCGTTGGCGCCGCCGGAGCCGATCGCCCCGCGCAGCAGCAGGTAGAGGATCGCGTAGGCCGCCGTGGAGCAGACGCCGATGGCCAGGAAGCGGGTCAGCCGCGCGCCGGCCAGCAGCCGGGTCACGCCGCGCAGGTCGTCCCAGGCGGTGCGCACGATGTCCACCCGCGAGTCGGGGTCGTCGACCCAGTCGACCGGCACCTCGTGGATGCGCATGCCCTCGCGCTGGGCGAGGACGAGCAGCTCGGTGTCGAAGAACCAGTCCTCGTCGCGGATGGCGGGCACCAACCGCCGGGCGGTGTCGGCCCGGATCGCCTTGAAGCCGCACTGCGCGTCGGAGAAGCGGGCGCCCAGCGACAGCCGCAGGATGCGGTTGTAGGTGCGGGAGATGAACTCGCGCTTGGTGCCGCGCACGACGTGGGAGCCCGGGGCCAGCCGCGTGCCGATGGCCACGTCGCTGTGGCCGGACACCAGCGGGGCGACCAGCGGCAGCAGCGCGCGCAGGTCGGTGGAGAGGTCGACGTCCATGTAGCAGAGGACGTCGGCGTCGCTGGCCAGCCAGGCGGCGCGCAGGGCGCGGCCCCGCCCCTTCTGCGGCAGGTCGAGCACCGACACGCCGGGCAGCGCGTCGGCCAGCTCGTGGGCGACGCCGGTGGTGTCGTCGGTGCTGGCGTTGTTGGCGATGACGATCCGCCAGTCGAACGGCAGCTCGGCGGTGAGGAAGGCGTGGAGCCGGCGGATCGAGGGGGCCAGGGAGACCTGCTCGTTGTAGACGGGCACCACGACCTCGACACAGGCGGACGCCGGCAGGGGTGCCAGGGCGGGCTGCGGGAGCGGGGAGGTGGAGGGCATGGCAGGCAGCCTCCCCCGCCCCCGTGAGATCGCCTTAAGCCGTGGCGATGAGTTGCGTAAGACCGTTCAGACGGCGGCGCGGTGGTCCTCTTCGACGAGCCACTGCGCGGTGTGGACCTCGAGGAGGATCGTGTAGGCGTAGATGATCGTGGCCAGCGCGCCGTGGATGGCGACCTCGGCCAGCAGCGTGTGCCCGGCCTGCGTGGCGATGGCGTCGACGACCGAGCTCTCCAGGAGCGTCGGCACCACGACGACGAGGGCGACCCGCCAGAAGTGCGGCCAGGTCAGCGTGGCGCTGCGGCGGATCGCGGCGCGGACCCCCAGGCGCTCGGTGACGAGCAGCGGCCCGCAGATCGACAGCAGCACGAAGGCGATGAAGGCGGGGACGATGAGGAGCAGGGCGCCGAGCACGAGGATCGCGCCGTAGACGATCGCCAGGCCGACCATCCGCAGATAGGGCAGGTCCCGGGCGATCTCCCCCAGCGGGCGCTGCTGCTCGTCGTGACGGATCGCGTGGACGGTGTAGTCGAGCATGCCGGCGTAGAACGAGGCGCCCAGCGTGTTGGCGATCGAGGCGACGAGGCTGATGAAGATCACCAGCGCGATCGCGCTGCCGGCCGGGCCGTCCCACTCGTCGTTGAAGTACCGGCCCAGGCCGTCCAGCAGCGTGGCGGGAACGAAGATGGCCAGGGAGATGCCCAACACCCGCCCCGGCGACGTGCGATAGGTGTGCCAGGCGGCCGCGAAGATGTGCCCGACCGGGAGCTTCGTTGCGGGTCGGGGCCGGGGCACGCGGGCACCGTAACAAGTCGCCGGCGCGCCAACGAGGGGGCGGTGGGACGGATCTGACACTGGACACGGCGTGCGCGATCCCTACGCTTGCGCCCCATGAGCCATCGAATCCTCGTCGTGATCGCGTCCGTCACCGTCCTGTGCGCGGTCGCCGCAAGCCCCGCCCTTGCCGACCGCCGATGCGAGAGCGAGCACCCGATCTACGGCCTCAAGACCTTCGGCTCCGGCGCCGCCGGCCTCTGCGGCGCGGCCCTGGTCGCCGCCTCGCGGATCGCCGACCGGTACGACCGGGTCAGCGACTTCCGCGGCAGCCGCTCCCGCGCGCGCATCTCCACCCGCGACGCACGCGGGCACACCTACTCCTGCAGGTGGCAGTCGGCCTCCTCGCAGAACGACATCATCAACTGGGCCTGCAACAGCGGCCGCGTGACGGTCACCTGGGTGTGGCGGCGCTACACGCTCACGTCCTGAGCCACTGGCCGGAGCCCGTCCGCCCCGTTACAGTCGTTCTCTGACCGAGGGAGAATGATGTACCGGGGATGCCGTCTGACGCTTGCCGCACTCGCCGCGACCGCCGGGGCGCTGCTGCTCGCCGCGCCCGCGGGCGCGGTCACGCGCGAGGTGACGATGAAGGCGGGGCCGTTCACCGCCGACGCCTACCAGGTGGCGCTGCAGGGCAAGAACAGCCAGGTCGCCGCGCCGGACGTGGACGGCTACATCACCCGGATGTCCGCCGACGTGGTGGACGTCAAGACGGGCAAGCCGGTCCCGATCAAGCGGATCATGCTCCACCACATCGTCTTCGCGAACCTGGGGACCGCGGACGCCCCCAAGCGCGAGCCGTTCTACGGCGACGGCGAGGAGCGCGCCCGGATGGAGCTCCCGGCCGGCTACGGCTACCCCATCCACAAGGGTGAGCGCTGGGGCTGGGTGTGGATGCTCATGAACCACCAGCCGACCGCCGACAAGGTGTACATCCGCTACCGCATGACGATCGTCACCGGCGAGACGCGCAAGGAGGTCGTGCCGATCGCGTGGGACACGTCCAAGGGCCGGCCGGCCCTCGTCTTCGACGTGCCCGGCGGCGGTGCGCCCGGGTCCACCGACGTGCGCACGATGACCCGCACCATGCCGGTCGCGGGCCGGCTGGTGGCCGGCCTGGGCCACGTGCACGGCGGCGCCAAGAGCCTCGCGCTGTCGCAGCCCGGCTGTGCCGACCGGAGCATCTACCGGTCGATGCCGACATGGGGGCTGGCCGACCATCCCTTCTACCGGGTGCGCCCGATCCTGCACGAGCCCGGCCCGATCAACATGAGCCAGTTCACCTCCGCGAAGGGGATCCCGCTGGCCAAGGGCGAGCCCGTCACCCTCACCTCGCGCTACGACAACGAGTACCCGCACACGCGGGCGATGGGGCTGCTGCTGGCCTACCTGGCCCCGGACCCCACCGTCACCTCCCCCTCCTGCGCCGCGCTGCCGCGGGACCTCAAGGTGCTGAAGACGAGCACTCGCGGGCGCTCGAAGGTGCCGGTGCGGCGCATCCGGATCTACGACTGGAGCCGCAAGGGCACCGCGGTCCAGGTCAATGGCCCGGCGGGCGCGCTGCAGCGGTCCGACGGTGACGCCACCGTGATCGCCGACGCCCAGCGCTTCACCGCCGGCAACCTCTCCGTGCCGCTCGGCGCGACGGTCACCTGGCAGTTTCCGGGCCAGGTGCTGCACAACGTCACGGTGGCCGACGGGCCGGAGGGCTTCTCCTCCAACCGCCTGGCCGGCGGCGGCTCGTACAGCAAGCGCTTCGAGCGTCCTGGCACGTACACGTTCTTCTGTGAGCTGCACCCGGTGGGCATGGTCGAGCGCATCGTCGTGCGCGGCTGACCGCGCCATCACGGTTCGGCAGGGAGTACGGTTGCGCCATGTTCAAGGGCCGTGGTGCACTCCTGTCGATCCTCACGCTGACGATCCTGGCGGCCGTTCCCGCCGGCGCGCAGGCGATCACCTCGCGTGAGGTGAAGATCCTCGGCGGCGCCGAGGCCGCCCCGGGCCAGTTCCCGTGGATGGCCGCGCTCGTCGACGTCGATGCGCGCAACGCGGCCGACGGCATCTTCTGCGGCGGCACCGTGGTGGCCCCCCGGGTCATCCTGACCGCCGGCCACTGCGTGCAGGGCACCACCGCCGACCAGTTCGACGTGGTGGTCGGCCGAACCCGCCTGTCGCGCAGCAGCGACGGCGAGCGGGTCGGCGTGTCCCAGATCGTGCGGGCCCCGGGGTGGAACAGCTCCACGCTCGTCAACGACGCGGCGCTGGTGCAGCTCGACACCCCCGTCTCCGTCACGCCGCTGGCGCTGGCCGGCGCCGGCGACGCCGCCCGCGAGGCGACGGGGCAGTCCGTCATCGTCAGCGGCTGGGGCGCCACCTCCGAGGGCGGCAACGTCTCCGACACCCTCAAGTACGTGCGGTTGACGGTCCGCTCCACCAGCAAGTGCAACGCGCTCTTCGGCAACATCAACGGCAGCCGGCAGCTGTGCGTGGGCTCCAGCCGCGCGGGCGAGGACTCCTGCCAGGGCGACAGCGGCGGGCCCCTGTTCTTCGGCGACGGCGCGGCCGCCCGCCTGGTCGGGATCGTGAGCTTCGGCGACGGCTGCGGGCGTCAGGACACCCCGGGCGTGTACACCCGCGTGAGCGCCTACACCTCGTGGATCACCGAGGAGGCGGCCGTGCTCAACGGCGGCACGCCCGAGCCCACCCCCACGCCGACCCCGACGCCGTCGACCAAGAAGCCCACGGTGCGGATCGGGAAGATCAGCTGCAACTACAGCTGCACGGTGACGCTGAAGGTGACGGGCCGCGAGCCCGCCGGCGGCATCGTCCTCAACGTCGTGCGCAAGAAGACCAAGACGCGCAAGGGCGTCGACCGGTTCGTCCTGGCCAAGAAGTCCTCCAGCGGCACCTGGACGGTCAAGACGGCGCTGCCGTTCGGCAAGCTCACGCTCTACGCGATCCCGCTGACCGCCGCGCAGGACGACCTCGACGGCAACGGCGACGTCGAGCGCATCGAGATCGTCCCCGGCTAGAGGCCGCGCACGCGCAGCCAGGTCGGCCCCATCACGCGGGCCGGGCCGGGCAGCATCGGGGTGCCGGCGCGCAGCACCGTCCCGAGCGCGTGCAGGTCGCGCTCGCGCCGCGGCGACCACGGCAGGTGCAGGCGCTCCCGGGCGGCCGGGG
>CAZXNX010000127.1:0-1274 GCA_964642225.1 uncultured Solirubrobacteraceae bacterium
GAGCACCACCGGGTCGGCGTCGCGGGTGGCGGCGCCGGCCGCCGCGGGGGCGATCGCGGCGACGGCGGCGGTCAGGGCGGCGACGATCGTCGCGCGGAAGGCGCTCATGTCCCTACGACCCCCGGCGCGCCCGGGAGTTGCGCCGCCGGTCTAGAACCGGATGACGCTGCGGATGCCGTCCTGGGCGTGCATGAGGTCGAAGCCCCGGTTGACCTCGTCGAGCGTCAGCTCGTGGGAGAGGAAGGGCGCCACGTCGATCTCCCCGGCCATCCACCGCTCGACCAGGGCCGGGACGCCGTCACGGCCCTTGACCCCGCCGAACGAGGAGCCCGCCACCCGCCGCCCGGTGATGAGGTAGCGCGGCACGATGTCCAGCGTCTCCCCCTTGCCCGCCACGCCGGTGACCGTGCACTGCCCCCATCCCATGCGCGCGGCCTCCACGGCCTGGCGCATGACGGCGACGAGGCCGGTCGCCTCGAAGGTGAAGTCGGCGCCGAAGCCGCCGGTCATCTCCAGGATCTTCTCGACGACGTCGTCGCCGCCCTTCATCGTGTCGGTCGCGCCCTGGCCGCGGGCGAGCTCCAGGCGCTCGTCGGACATGTCGACGCAGACGATGCGCTCGGCCCCCTGCAGGCGACAGCCGGCCACCGCGCCGAGGCCGACCATGCCGGCGCCGAACACCACGCAGGTGGAGCCCGGGGTGACCTTGGCGGTGTTCATCGCCGCGCCGAGCCCGGTCGACAGGCCGCAGGCGAACAGCGCCGCGCCCTCCAGCGGCGCCTCCGGGTTGACCTTGGCCAGCGCGATCTCCGGCATCACCGTCGCCTCGGCGAAGGTGGAGGTGCCCATGAAGTGACGGATCGGCTCGCCGTCGCGGGAGAGGCGGGTGGTGCCGTCCGGGAGGAAGCCCTGGTTCTGCTGCTCGCGGATCGCCAGGCACAGGTTGGTGCGCGCGTCGACGCAGTGCACGCACTCACGGCACTGGGGGGAGAACAGCGTGACGACGTGGTCGCCTACGGCCAGCGAGGTGACGCCCTCGCCGATCGCCTCGACGACGCCGGCGCCCTCGTGGCCCAGGACCGTGGGGGCGTAGCCGGACGGGTCGGCGCCGGAGGCGGTGTACATGTCGGTGTGGCAGACGCCGCACGCGACCAGGCGCACGAGCACCTCGCCGGCCTGCGGGCCCGCCAGGTCGACCTCCTGGACGACGAGCGGCTTGCCGAACTCCTCGAGGACTGCAGCGCGAATCTTCATGCGCGCAACCTACCGCGCCG
>CAZXNX010000127.1:1374-7008 GCA_964642225.1 uncultured Solirubrobacteraceae bacterium
ACCGCGAAGTGCAGGGCGGCCGCGACGACCACGAGCACGTGGAAGACCTCGTGGTAGCCGAACACGGTCGGCACCGGGTTGGGGCGCTGGATCGCGTAGATGACGGCGCCGGCGATGTAGAGGGCGCCGCCCAGCGCGATGCCCGCCACGGCGATGACGCCGACCGAGCCGAGCAGGGAGCCGATAGCCACCGCCCCGGACAGCCCGACCGCGCTGTAGATCACCGACGACACCCACTTGGGATGGGAGTGCCACACGAGGTTGGTGATGATGCCGGCGATCGCGCCGCCCCACACGATGCACAGCAGCCACGTCGTCATCGGCTGTTTGACCGCGAGCAGGGCGATCGGGGTGACGGTGCCGGCGATGAGGACGAAGATCATGGAGTGGTCGAGCTGGCGCATGCGCAGGCGCGCGGCCTCCGACCAGGTCACGCGGTGATAGAGGGCGCTGGTGCCGAGCAGGCCCGAGAGGGAGACGGCGTAGATGAGCACCGCGACCCGGGCGCGCTCGCCGGCCGCGAAGGCCACGAGCGCGACGCCGAGCGCCAGCGACACGAAGAAGGCCCACTGGTGCACGTGCCCGCGCAGACGGGGCTTGACGGCAACGGCCACGGCGGCCTCGCGGGCGGCGGCGGCCGCGTCACGGGCACGGTCCCCGGCGCTGGCCGCGGCGTCACGGGCACGGTCCCCCGCGGTGGCGGCGGCGTCACGGGCCCGCTCGCCCGCGGTGGCGGCCTTGTCACGCGCGCCGGTGGTGAACTCGTCGAACGTCATCCCCCACCACGATGGCACACGGCGAGGCCGCGCGTGCGCCGCGACGCCGAGCGGTCAGGGCGCGCCGTGATCCTCGCCCAGCATGCTGCGGCGGTCGAGGGAGAACAGGAGCGCCAGCGACGGTCCCACCACCAGCACGGCCGCCACCGCCACCCCGAGCAGCCACTGCAGCGTCGGGTCGCCCGCCGCCCCGCCGGAGATCGTCAGCGCGGTGGGCAGCAGGTACGGGTACTGCGCCACGCCCCACGCCCACACCACCGCCACGACGGCCGCGACGCCGAGCGGCCGCGTCCAACTCCGCGCGCGGCGGCGCAGCAGCACGAGGTTGGCCCCGCCGGCGAGCAGGGAGGCGATGAGCAGCGGCAGGGCCGCGCCGGTGAGGCGCTCCCCGACGTAGGGCGCGTCGTCGCGCAGCACGAAGATGCCCACCAGCGCGACCACGCCGACCAGCGCGGCGCTCACGGTGGCGCGGCGCGCGAAGTACTCGCGCAGGTCCTCGTCGCCGTAGCGCACCGCGTCGGCGACGAGGAAGATCGCGGCCAGGTAGGTGCAGGTGAGGACGGCGAGCACGCCGACCACGATCGACGTCGGGTTCAGCCAGCTCGTGACGGGGTCGCCCGCGGCGTTGCCGAGCGGCACCCGGCCGGAGGCCACGCCGCCCAGGGCGGCGCCGAGGAAGAACGGCGTCACGACGGACGCCACCGCGAAGGCCCACCGCGACACGTCGCGCGCGGTCCCCGTGAGGAAGTGGCGGAAGGCGAAGCCCGAGCCGCGCACGATGATCCCCAGCAGGGCCAGCGCGAAGGGGATCCACAGCGTGGAGAGGATGGCGGCGAAGGCCGTGGGGAAGGCCGTCCAGCAGATGACGAGGGAGAAGATGACCCACACGTGGTTGGCCTCCCACACCGGCGTGATGGCGCGGTCGATGAGGTCGCGGGCGCGGGGGCCGCGCCGGCCGCGGCCGGACAGCAGGTCCCAGATGCCGGCGCCGAAGTCGGCGCCGCCGAACACCACGTAGGCGGTGACGCCGAGCCACAGCAGCACGGCCAGCGCGTCGCTCATCCTGTCGCCCCCGCGGTGGGCGTGGGCGTGTCGTCCCGGGGGCCGTAGGGCACCGCGACGTCCTCGTGCTCACGCCAGCGGCGCGCCATCGAGCGCAGGACGAGGATCGCGGTGGTGAAGAGCAGGGCGTAGACGACGACGGTGATGCCGAGCGCCACGCCGATGCCGCTCGCGTTCGTCACGGCGTCCTCGGTGCGCATCACCTGGTAGACGATCCACGGCTGACGGCCGACCTCGGTCACGATCCAGCCGCACTCCAGCGCGGTGATCGCGCCGACCCCGGCCAGCGCGGCGGCCCCGAGGAAGAGCCGGCTCTCGGGTGGGCGGCGCCGGCGCCACATCCCCCAGGCGAACCACAGCGCGAGGAAGAACAGGCCCGTGCCGATGCCCACCATGATGTCGAAGCACCAGTGCAGCAGCGTGGGGCTGGGCGGGCGCTCGTTCACGGGCACGGTGTCGAGCCCCTTGACCACGGTGTCGGGCGAGAAGCCGACGAGGATCGAGTTGAGGTCCGGGATGGAGATGCCGCCCTTGACATCGCCGCTGCCGCTCCACCGGCCGAAGATGCTCTCGGGCACGTGGCTCGACGTCGTCCCGACGTACTCCATCGAGGCGTACTTGGAGACCTGGTCGGTGGAGATGGCCCGCGCCGCGCTGTCGCCGATCGCCAGCTGGATCGGTGTCGCGATCGCGGCGACGGCGAAGGGGATCGCGAAGCCGAGGCGGTGGTAGCGGTTCGTCCGGCCGCGGAGCATCCCCACGGCGTAGACCGACGCCACGAGGAAGCCGGCCACCATGTACGCGGCGAACAGCATGTGCGGCACCTCGTACGGCACCGCATCGTTGAAGATCGCCGCGAGCGGCTCGACGTTGGTCACGTTCCCGGCCGCGTCGAGGTCGAAGCCGGCCGGCTGGTTCATCCACGCGTTGGCCGACACGACGGCGACGGCCCCGCCGATCCCCGACAGCACGATCGGCACGCCCGTCCAGAAGTGGGCGCGGGGCGAGAGCCGGTCCCACCCGTACAGGTAGATGGCGATGAAGATCGCCTCGACGAAGAAGAAGATCCCCTCGACCGCGAACGGCAGGCCGATGATCTCGCCGAACCGCTCGAACAGGCCGGGCCACAGGATCCCGAACTCGAACGACAGGACGGTCCCCGTCACCACCCCGACGGCGAAGGTGACGGCCACCACCTTGGACCACCGGCGGGCCAGGCGCATCGCGTCGGCGTCGTCGCGCTTCCAGCCGATCCAGTTGGCGACGAGCATGATGAGCGGGAAGCCCACGCCCAGGCACGACAGGATGATGTGGGTGCCCAGCGTGAACGCCATCTGGCTGCGCGCGGCGGTCAGGTCGGTGGCGGCGAGCAGCGCGTGCATCCCGCCCGGACGTTACCGCCCCTCCGATCCGGGGTGGGCATGATCTGCGGTGGTGCTCGACTTCTGGCCGTCCAACCTCGCGCTCACCGTGCTCCAGGCGCTCTGCGTGCTGCTGCCGGCGGCGGGCCTGCCCCGCTGGCTGGGCTTCGGCCGCGGCTGGGGGTGGGCGCTGGTGCCGCCGGTGTCGATCGTCGCGGTGGTGGCGGGGATCGAGCTGCTCCCCGACACCGCGGACGGGCTCACCTGGCTGGCCCTGCTCGCCTGCCCACCCCTGGCCGCGGCGGCGCTAGGCTGGGCGATGCATGGCGCGCGCCCGCTCCTGGCCCTGCTGGCCGTGCCGCTCCTGTACGTGGCGTGGACGAGCCAGGACACGCTGTGGGGCGGTGGGGCCGCGGCGCTCATCACCGCGCTGAGCTGCGTCACCCTCGGCCGGCTCATCGCCGGCGTCACGCCGCTGACGTGGCTGAAGGTGGGGATCGTGGCGATGGCGGCGATCGACGCCTACCTCGTGTTCTCGCGCAAGCTGGAGCAGCCCAACGCGACGCTCAACGCCGCGGTGCCCGCGCCGGGCCTGCCGCAGCTGCAGTCCGCCGCCTTCGGCAACGCCGTGATCGGCTACGGCGACTTCTTCGTGGCCGGTGTGCTCGGCGGGATCGCGGCCGTGGAGGGCACGCGCCAGTGGGCCCTGGCCGGCCTGACCTTCGGCTGCCTGTGGCTCTTCGACCTGCTCTTCCTCGTCACGGACTCGCTGCCCGCGACGGTGCCGGTGGCGGTCGCCCTCCTCGTCGCGGAGGCCGTCCGCCCCCGCACGCGCGGTGCGGCGGCAGCCGCCGGGCCCGGGGGCCCGGCGGCGCCGACGGCTACTTCTTGATCTTGGGCAGCTCCTGGGCGACGAGCTTGGCGATGACGCCGTAGCCCGACTTCTTGGAGTGGATGTCGCCCTCCTCGCAGTACCAGGTGAGCTCGCAGATCTTCGCGACGGCCTTGGGGATCACGCCGTAGGGCGCCAGCGTGGTGGTGTCCTCCAGCGGCGTGTAGGCGCCGGTGGCGGCCGTCACATCGACGAAGGAGCCCTTGACCGACTCGTACTGCTTCTTCAGCGCGGGGTTGATGAGGTCCTTGAAGACCGTCACCGACGGGCCGGCGAGCGCCTTGCCGGCGCCGTTCTTGTACACCCAGCCGCCGAGGATCACGTCGGGGTAGGTGATGCCGACGATCTTCACCTTCGCGCCGCCGGCCTTGCGCAGGCGCTGCACGGTCTCCGACAGGTTGGTGTTGATGCCGGTGAGGGCGTCGCTCACGCAGGTGCCGACGTCGGCGAGCGCGCCCTTGGCGCACTTCGTCACGTCGTTGCCGCTGATCGAGACGGTGATGAGCTTGACGTTCTTGCGGTTGGCCTTGATGAACTTCTCCGCGGCCGCGATCTGCGTGGTCTTGGAGTAGTCCGGCGCGCCGGGGCCCAGCGCCGCCTTGGGGCAGCCGATCTGCTTGAGCAGCGACGTGGTGGTCGCGCCGCCGCAGCCGAAGTTGACGATCTTCAGCGCGTAGCCGCGCTTCTTTGCGAAGCCGGGGACCTGGTAGACGAAGCCGGCCTTGGAGTTGCCGACGTTCGGCTGGTAGCCGGAGGCGTAGGAGTCGCCGAGGGAGACGTAGAGCTGCGGGGCCTTGGCCTGAGCCAGGGCCGTGGGCGCCAGGAGCGCCGCGGAGAGGAGGGCCACGAGCAGTGGCAGGCGGAGTTTCATGCGCATGACCCTAGCCAGAACCGGGCCGCGATCCGCCGGTTCGCGCGCCGGCCCCCGGTCGATTCTTAGGACATTCTTGGAATCGGCTGGCACAGTCGCGCCGTGGCTTCCGTGCCCACCACGACCACCGCGCACCTCGGTGGCTCCTACGCGCGGCTGGGCGACCAGCGGCTCGCCTCCCTCGCCGGCACGGGTGACCACGGCGCGGCCGAGGCCATCCACAGCCGCTACGCCGACGCGCTGCTGGCCTACTCGCGCTCCATCGTGCGCGACCCCGACGACGCGCAGGACGTGCTGCAGCAGACGATGCTCAACGCGCTGCAGGCCCTGTCGCGGCGCGAGCTGCAGGCGCCGCTGCGCCCGTGGCTGTTCCGCATCGCCCACAACACCTCGATCTCGCTGCTGCGCCGCCGGCGCCCGACCGACGAGCTGCGCGAGGACGCCTCCGCGACCGGCCAGGGCGTGAGCGCCGAGACGGAGTCGCTGGCGCGCGAGCGGCTGCGCGAGCTCGTCGACGACGTCGCCGCGCTCCCCGAGCGCCAGCGCACCGCGCTGCTCCTGCACGACGTGGCCGGCCTCCCCCACGCGGAGGTGGCCGCCGAGCTCGGCTGCACCGATGGCGCCTCCCGCCAGACGGTGACGGCCGCGCGGGTCGCCCTGCGCGAGGCAGCG
>CAZXNX010000128.1:0-6913 GCA_964642225.1 uncultured Solirubrobacteraceae bacterium
GGCACGATCCGCTCCAACGGCACGGCCGGCAACGCGAGCACCGGCGCGGGCTCTGGCGGCGGCCTGTGGATCACCGCCGGCACCGCCCAGGGCGCCGGCATCGTCGAGGCCAACGGCAACGGGACGGGCTTTGACGGCGGGGGCGGGCGCGTCCCGCAACCCGGTGCGGGGGCACGCCGGGCCCCAGGCGCGCACGATGCGCCGCTCGATGGCCACGGCGCGGCGGTACTCGATGAGCTGCTCGCAGATCGCCCACGCCAGCGCCTCGAAGGGGTCGGGGCGGCGGGCCACGCGCAGGCCGGGGTCACGGCGCACCGACGGCCCGATCAGCGAGTCGTGGCGGAACCGCTCGACGAAGGCGCCGAGGTGCTCGTCGGCGCCCACCGCCCAGCGCATGCGGGCGATGCCCTCGCGGGCCACGTCCTCCCGCTCGGCCTGGGCCCGGAACAGCAGGCGTGCCGACGCGGGCTGCTCGACGGCCACCACCACCGGCTCGCCCTCGACGTGCAGGAGGCGCTCCAGGCCGCGGTGGGTGCGATGGGTGCGCGGGCGGGCCAGGCCGTCGAGCCCGGCGTGCGGCAGGCGCAGGGGCCAGCGCGGGACCGCCTCGACGAGGACCGTGACCCGCGCGGGGGCGACGGCGAGCTCGGTCAATCGTCCTTGTTGCCGAGCAGGTGCACGTCGACGAGGAACGAGCGCGAGGCGACGACGTTGGCCAGGTCGCGCTTGCCGCGGCCCGTCGAGCGCTGCTTGCGGGTGCGCCGGCGCGTCAGGGCCACGGCGGTCACCGCGCCGACGGCGAAGCCGGTGGCGGCCACGGCGGCCGCCTGGGTGCGCACGAGCTCGCCCGCGGGGCGGCGCTCGGCCACCGTCGCGGGGGGAACGTAGGCGGGGCTGGGCGCGTACTCCTGGGGAGCCGGCTCCTCTTCGCCCTCCACGCTGCCTTCGACGACGTCACTCACGTTGCGCAGTCTCGCACACCCCTCGGAGGTGCGCCGGATCAGCGGTGCTCGACCGGGATGTACTCGCCGCCGGGATGGCTGGGCTGGGCGTCATCGCGCAGCAGGCGCTCGTAGAAGCGGTAGCGGCGCACGACCGTGCCGCCCATCCCCTCCATGGCGCGGTTCATCGCCGTGTTGGTCTCCAGGATCCACCCCATCTCGCCGCCGGTCTGCGGCGTGCGGGCGGCGGCGTCGAAGTGCATCTCGTAGAGCTTGGCGGCCACACCGGCGTGCTGGTAGTCCCGCTTGACGCCGAGGGCGAAGACCCGGACCTTGTCGATCTTCTTCTGGGCGCGCAGGAGCTTGAAGACGCCGAACGGAAAGAGCCGGCCGTTGCCGACCGCCTTGATCGCCTGGTTGAAGTCGGGCAGCGTCAGCGCGGCCCCGACGACCTCGCCGGTGTCCTTGCGCTCGGCGATCATCGCCCAGTTCTCGTCCAGCACGGGCTTGAGGTCCTTGGCGTACGCCCGGACCTCCTTCTCGCTGAGCGGGACCGAGCCCCAGTTGTTCTCCCACGCCTCGTTGTAGACCTCGAGGAAGCCGTCGATCTCCTTGTCGAGGTCCTTCTTGCGCATGGAGCGGCAGACGATGCCGTGCTCGCTCTCGACCTTGGCGGCCATGTCCCAGATCGCCTGGTGGACCTTGTCGCGGTCGGAGATGTAGAGCTCCCACATCAGCGTGTCCATCGCCTTGGTGAGCCCGGCCGTCTCGAGCAGCCGCACGTAGTACGGGAAGTGCCAGTTGGTGAGGATGATCGGGTCGCGGTCGTAGCCCTCGACGAGGAGCCCGCACTCGTGGTTGGTGCTGAAGTCGAACGGGCCGACCATGCGGTCGCGGTCGCGGGCGCGCAGCCACTGCTCGGCGGCGTCCAGGAGCGCGTCGGCAGCCTCCTGGTCGTCCTCGCACTCGAAGAATCCCCACAGGCCCCAGTCGTTGCCCATGTGCTCGTTGAGCGCGTGGTCGACGTGGGCGGAGATCCGGCCGACGACGCGGCCGTCGCGCTCGGCGAGAAAGAGCTGCACCTCGGCGTGCTCGAAGAAGGGGCTCTTCGCCGGGTCCATGTGCTTCTTGCGCTCGAAGCGCAGGGGCGGCACCCAGGTAGGCTCCTTGGCGTACAGCCGGTACGGGAAGTCGATGAACGCCTTGCGCTCGGACTTCGTGGTCACCGGCCTGATCACGAGGCTCACCGCGGAGACAGTACATGCCCGACACCCGAACCGACGTCTTCCAGAAGGCCCGTGGCCACGAGCGGGCCGAGCAGCTCGCCGCGGCCCGCGCGGCCGACCTGCTGCCCTATTTCCGGGTGGTCGAGGGGCCCGCGCGGCCCGTCATGGAGATGGAGGGGGCCCCGCGGATCATGCTCGGCTCCAACAACTACCTGGGCCTGACCGCCGACGAGCGCGTCATGCAGGGCGCGGAGCAGGCGCTGCACACGTACGGCACCGGCCTCACCGGCTCGCGCCTGCTCAACGGGACGATCACGCCGCACGTGGAGCTGGAGCGCGAGATCGCCGCGTGGATGGACGAGGACGACGCCCTGACCTTCACCACCGGCCACCAGGGCAACCTGGCCGTCCTGGGCACCATCCTGGGGCCGGGCGACACCGTGCTGGCCGACGCGGCCGACCACGCCTCGATCCTCGACGGCGTGCTGCTCTCCCGGGCCAAGCTGCGCCCGTTCCGCCACAACCGCCTGGACCTGCTGGAGAAGCAGCTCAAGAAGGCGGTGCAGGACGGCGGCGGGGTCCTCGTGGTGGTGGACGGCGTCTTCTCGATGGAGGGCGATCTGCCGCCCCTGCCGGAGATCTGCGACCTGTGCGAGCGCTACGGGGCCCGTCTGATGGTCGACGAGGCGCACGGCGCCGGCGTCCTGGGGGCCCGCGGCGCTGGCGCCAGCGAGCTGATGGGCGTGGAGGACCGGGTCGACCTGCGGACCGGCACGTTCTCCAAGTCCCTGGCCTCCTGCGGCGGCTTCGTGGCCGGGCCCGCGGACGTCATCGACTACCTGCGCGTGCAGTCCCGTGCCTTCCTCTTCACCGCCAGCGGGGTCCCCGCCGCGGTCGGCGCCGCGCTGGCCGCCCTGCGGGTGCTGCGCAGCGACGACGGCCCGCGCCTGCTGGCGGCGGTCCTCGCCAACGCCGCCTACCTGCGGGACGGCCTGCAGGAGCGGGGCTTCCGCGTGGTGCAGCCGCACACGCTGCCCGACGGGTCCTCGATCGTCACCCCCATCATCCCCGTGGAGGTGGGCGACGACTGGAAGGCCCTGCTCCTGTGGCGGGCGCTGTGGGACGCCGGGGTCTTCGTCAACACCGCGATCCACCCGGCCGTGCCGCCCGGCGGCGCGCTGCTGCGCACCTCGGTGATGGCCACCCACGACACCGAGACGATCGACCGGGCGCTGGACGTCTTCTCGGCGGTCAAGGCCACCTTCGAATCTGAACACGGCCCGTTGCCTGAACCGCATGAGCCGTCCCTGTAGCACGTTGCGCCACGTCGCGAGCGGAAGACAAAACGTGCGCTCTGAGCGAGCATTTCGCAACTGCAACGGTTGACCCGCCGCCCCGGCCTGGCGTAGCTTCGCTGAACGTTCGAAGCACCGCCGGGACACACTCCGCCGACAGTGTTTGAAAAGTATCGCGAGGGCCGGACGGAACGGTCCGGACCTCGCATCGAGGGTCACCGGCGGTGATGTTTCGAGCGCGAAAACGACATACGACAGTTCGTCGTTCATCTGAGGGGATGGACGACAGGGAGGACAGATGAACGCAACAGCGACGGTTGCCCCTGGGCCGCAGCACCTGCGCGCCCTGCAACGCGCCAACGAGGTCAGGCTTGCCCGGGCCGACCTCAAGCGGCGCGTCTCCAGCGGCGAGACGCGGGTCAGCGATGTCGTGCTCGACGTACCCTGGGAGGCCGAGAGCATGACGATCTCCGACCTGCTGACCGCGCAGCGACGGTGGGGTCACACCCGCTGCCGCCGCTTCCTGCAGGGAGTGCCCATGTCGGAGAGCAAGACCGTCGGATCGATGACCGAGCGCCAGCGCCGCGCCATCGCCACGATGCTGGAGGCCTCGGCCCCGGCCGTGCGCGTCCCCACCGGCGCCCTGGCCATCGCCTAGCACCAGCCCGCCCGTCTCGGGCGCGTCCCGTGCCTCGCATCGGTGAATGCGGGGCACGTGGCGCCCGCCGGCCGCTCAGGCCGGCGTGACGATCTCGACGACGTGCCCGTCGGGGTCGCGCAGGTAGATCGAGCGCAGCCCGCCCCGGACCAGCACCTCCGTGCACGACACGCCGCGCTCCCCCAGGTAGGAGCGCCAGGCGTCCAGCTCCGCGCCCGAGGCGACGCTGAAGGCGAGATGGTGCGTCGAGCCGACGCCGACCGTCCCCTGCCCCATCGCGGGGTATTCCAGGAAGGTCACGAGGGTGCCGGGGGTGCCGGCCGCGTCGCCGAACCAGAAGTGGCGCACCCCGGGGTCGTCGTCGTTGGTGCCCTCCCGCACGAGCGTCAGGCCCAGGGTGTCCCGGTAGAAGGCGGTGGTGGCCTCCAGGTCGCGGGAGATCAGGGTGACGTGGTGCAGCCCGAGCAGCCGCATGCGGCGTTCGGGCTCCGGCGCCGTCGCCGGCTCGTCCACGTCGGTCATGCCCGGAACCCCAGGCCGCCGGCCCGGCGCACGAAGATCCGCCGAAGGATGCCGTAGGCGAGCGCCCCGGCGACCACGCCCGCGGCGACCATGATCCCGCGGGCGACCTGCGCGAAGAACAGCGGCGCCATCACCGCGACGGCGCACATCACCGACAGCAACGTGGTGTGGGAGCGGAAGCCCGCCAGGTGCTCGCGGATCGTCAGCTCCAGCGACGCCACGCAGATGAGCGCGACGCCACCGACGATGAGCACCTCGCTCTGCGAGCCGTCGGCGAGGAACCCCCAGACGACGAGCACGATGCCGGCGAAGATGCACAGCTCGACGAGCGGGAAGCTCCCCCACGGCGCCTCGGGCGCCTCGTCGGCGCGGGCCCGCGGGCGCACCGTGGCGGGGGCGCGCTCGGACGCCGGGGAGGCCGGGACCACGGGGGGCGGCGCCTCGCCGGTGCTGCTGCGCTTGCGACTGCGTTTACCCACCGGGTGATCGTAGTGCAGGGGCGGGATGCTGCTCGGGGCAGCGCCGGCTAACGGACAGCCCGAGGAGACCGTGACGTGCCACCAGCCCGCGAGCATCCCGACGATGCCCAGGCGGGGGCGGACCTGCCACACGCCGCAGCCGGGCTCGCCCAGGTCGGCGGCGGCCACCCGGTGCCACTTGTAGGCGCGCGGGCGGGCGAGCATGTCCTCCAGCTGACGGCGGTGCCCCTCACGCTCGATGCCCTCGCGCTCCTGCTCGCGGCGCACGCGCCGCAACCGCTCGGCGAGATCGTCGCGCAGCGCCTCCAGGGCGCCGACGTCGAGCAGCCGGGGCGCCGGGCGCACGGCGGCGCCGGGGGCCGGCCCGCCGACGACCAGGGCGGTCGCCTGGGAGCGCAGGTGCACGCAGTCGGCGAGCTGGGACTCCAGGCGGGCGATCTGCGCGCGCAGCGCGCGGCGGACGGCGAGATGGTCCGTCGCGGCGGGCAGCCGGACGGGGCCCGGCGGGGCGGCGACGACGCTGTCGTGGGGTTCCAGCAGCACCTGTATCTCCTCGTGGGCGACTCTACCAGCGCCGCCGGGGGCCGATGGGCCATCTCGCGGCTACGCGTCGGTCTCCCGGACCGCGCCCACCACCGTCCACAGCGCCTCCCGCACGTGCATGTCCGGGACGCCGGGCACCTGCACGGTGAACAGGCACAGGCGGCGGGTGCGCTCGCCCGGCGCGCGATCGGCCAGCGGCGCGCCGAAGAGCGGGGCGACCGGGCCGTGGTCGTCGGCGACGAGCAGCCGTCCGGGCGGCGCCACGTCGGGCGGATGGCGGGGCGTGCCCTCCCCCATCGTCTCGCCGCCGGCGGCGGGCCGCAGGGTCAGCGGGCCGGCGAGGGTGTCGGCGTCGAGCGTCCACACGGGCACCCCGGTCTCGATCACCGCCACGAGGCAGCCGTCGGCCAGGCGGTCCCGGGCGGGGAACCCGCCGTCGAACAGCCGGCCGAGGATCGCCGCCTCGATGGGGGTCGGGGTCACGTCCGGGTCGATCCCCACGTGCCGGAAGAACACGCGATAGGCCTGCGGGACCTCCTGCCGGCGCACGGCGAGAGCCTGGGCCCCGCCGATCCGGTCGGCCAGCGCCGCCAGCCGCCGGCGGCCTCCGGAGGTGCTGGGCCCCACCGTCCCGTCCAGGGTCACCGTTCGCAGCGCCAGCGCGGGGAACTCGCGCAGGAGCTCGGGGGCCACCGCCCCGTCCCGGACCGGCGGCTCGTCGCTCACGCCGGCGGGCTCCAGCCGCGCTGCCGGGCGTGGCGCTCCAGCACGGCGACCCGGGCGCGCAGGCGGGGGGCATCGATGGTGCCCACGGTGGTGCCGTCGACCCTCCCGCCCGGGAGGATATAGGTGATGTGCGGGCACACGGCCACGCCGTAGAGGTTGGCCAGCACCCCGTCGTAGTCGTAGCCGACCGGGAACCGCCAGCCCCGCTGACGGGCCAGGGCGGCCGCCCGGGAGCGATCCCCCTTGATCGCCACGGCGGCGTAGCGCACCCCGGGCGTGGTGCGCCGCACCCGCTCCACGGCGTCGAGCTCCTTCGCGCAGCGCGAGCCGGCGGTGACGAAGAAGACGAGCACGGTGGGGTGCGCGTTGGTCAGGTCGCAGGACACCAGCGCCTGCGGGTCCCGCACGGCACAGGCGGGCACGCTGCCGGCCTGCCCCTGGCCGGGCTTGGTCGCCACGTTGACGGCGCTGTCCCCCGGCGCGGTGCCGCCCGCCAGCGGCGCGGCGAACGGCGGTGCGGGGC
>CAZXNX010000129.1:0-6868 GCA_964642225.1 uncultured Solirubrobacteraceae bacterium
CCGCCGGGGTGGGCACGGCCTCGGGCTTGCCGTCGGCCTGCTTGCCCTCGGCCAGGAGCTCGGGGGTGGGCGTGCCCGCGATCCAGTCCTGCAGCTTGCGCCCGAACCGCTCGGTGCGGCGGCCGGGGCGCCAGCGATGCTCGGCACGCTCGAGCCGGTGCTTGGCCCGCGACGTCGGCTTGGAGTAGCGCTTGTGGGCCCAGATGGAGTTCGGCTTGGCCAGGCGGCAGGCGCAGTACATCCCCACGAAGGGGATGAAGAAGGCGACCACGCCGAGGAACATGCGGCCCTTGGCCAGGGTGATGATCGCGAAGACCAGGGCGATCCCGCCGTAGAAGACGGCGGCCAGGATGCTCCCGGTGTCGTCGAGGCCCAGTGGGCGGACACCCAGGACCACGAGCGTGGCGAACAGGCCGGCGATCACGACGGCGTCGACCGAGGCGCGGCCCTGCTCGGACCAGTAGACGTCGTCGAGGTGCAGCCACAGGGCGTACTCGTCGAGCGTCAGGCCCACCCCGATCCCGAAGGCGACCGCGGTGATCTCCCACCAGGGGGAGTCCAGGTTCGTGGCGAAGGCCGTGAACCCGGAGATCATCATCAGCAGGATGCCCCACACGAGGTGGTGGATGTGCAGGCCGCTGGAGGTCTCCACGTTGCCCGGCCACCACGACACCTGCATGCGGATCAGGCGCGCGCTCGTGCGGATGAACAGCCAGGTCACGAGGAAGGCGAGCAGGACGAGGAAGGCCGCGTCCTTGCCCGGCTCGGCCTGCGAGGAGACGAGGTCGACGCCGTCCTCCCGCACCTGCGCCGCAGCGAGGATGAGCGAGTGGAAGGCGCCGGGCATCGGGGGAAGGGTAGGGGAAGCCCCCGCGGATCAGCCGGGCGTGGGGCGGAAGGGCAGCTCCATGAAGCCCGCGTGCTCGGCCTCGATCTCGTAGACCGTGCCCGTGCGCATCGGGAACGGCTCGCCGATGTAGGCCTGCGACAGCCGGTCGATGATGACCAGCGCCTCGTCGCCGGTGTGGGTGGCGACCACCCGCCCGCGCACGCGCGCGGAGCGGTACGGGTTGTCGCGGTCCACCACCGAGAGCGCCACCCGCGGGTCCCGCTCCAGGTTGCGCGCCTTGCGCGACTGCGGCTGGGTGAAGAAGAAGATGTGGTCGCCCTCCAGGTCGGCCCACACGGCCACGGTGTGCGGCGAGCCGTCCGGCATCAGGGTGGCAAGGTGCACGAGGTTCGGGGCGGCCAGCAGCTCGCGCACCTCGTCGGTCAGGTTCGTCACGTCGGCTCCTCTCGTGGGCTGCGGTCCCCCGACGCTACCCGGTCCGGCCCGCTGCGCTCAGGCGCGGGCCTGCAGCGTGTAGGCCGCGACGCGGTCCACGGCGGCGCCGAGGTGGCGGAAGTACGTCGAGCGGCTCACGTGCAGCCGCTCCGCCGTCTGCTCGTGGGTGGTCGGCTCGCCGAGGTAGCGCTCGACGATCACGTCGTGCAGCAGCCGCTCGGCCGGGGCGGCGCCGAAGGCGCCCTCGGTGGCGGCCACGAGGATGTCGCGGACCGACGCGGCCCGCTCGGCCACCGTCTGGCCGTGGGCCAGGGGGCTGCGGGACAGCTCCAGCGGGCGGTCCAGCGTGCGCAGCGCCTCCTTGACGGTGTCGGCGGTGACCTCGCGGCTGGCGCCGGCGTCGGCGTCGGCCCCCACGGGCGGCGGCTCGAGCTGCAGCTCCTCGTACACGGCGGCCCGGTAGGCGGCGAACATCCCGCCCGGGCCGTGGTCGAGGATGTGGCACTCCTGCACCTTCTCGTCGTAGGCGACGTCGAGCTCCGGCACGTGCCGGGCGCCGACGTTGCGCGCGAACTCGACCGCCACGAGGTTGCCGGGATCGATGGGCAGGTAGGACCAGCGCGGGTTGCTCAGGCCCGAGCGCTTGATCGCCACGGTGTTGAGCAGCGGGAGCACGCGCGAGTCGGTGGTGCCGTGCAGGGGCGTGAGGTCCAGCGAGTCGCGCCAGATGAGCGCGTTGCCGTCGGGCGCGTTCGCCCGGGCGTGGGCGACCCATCCGCCCAGGATCGGGTCGCGCTCGGCGGCCGCCGGCGCGTCGCCCGCCGCCACGGCGATGCACAGGCCGCACAGCCGCCCCTCGGTGTCCTTGGCCACCACGGCGCAGCGCGGGGCCTCCTGCACGAGGGCCTTGGTCGCGGCCAGCCAGTCGCCCACGCCGCGGTGGGTGACGAGCATGGGGACGTCGTCCAGGTCGCCGGGGGAGACGTCGTCCACCCGCAGGCCGCTGGACCCTTCGCCGGGGATGGCCCAGCGCAGGACCTCGTTGTCGACGAGCTCGGCGAGGTCGGCCAGCAGGCCGCTCTCGCCTGCCGCGGCGCGCTGGTAGAGGTGCTCGGTGATGCGCCGGCGCAGCTCGCGCTCGCGCTCGGGCCGCTCGCCGCGGGCCTGGGCGCGCACGGCGTCGCGGACGAGGTCGTGGAGGGTGACCCATCCGCCCCGGCTCTCGGCGAAGGTGCGCGAGCGCAGCCACTCCTCGGCCTGCGCCCCGTCGACGCCGGGCAGGACGTCGGCCAGCATGGCCCCGTCGGTGCGGCGGGCCAGGGCCGCGACGGTGATCACGTCGAGGTGGCTGGCGTCGAGCTCCGATTCGGTGAGGCGCTGGACGAGGAGGTCGGCGAGCTCCACGTTGTCGTCGAGCCCGCCGATGCCCCAGGCGCCGCGGTTGCGGGCCGCGGCCGCGCCGAGCGTCAGGGCCAGCGGCGAGCCGCCCGCCCAGGTCATCAGGCGGGCCCTGGTCCGGTCGTCGGTGACGCCGTCGCGCTCGAGGAGGACCTGCGCCTCGGGGTCGCTCACGGGGGCGAGCGCCAGTGCGCGGGTGACGCGCTCCCAGCCGCCCTGCAGCCAGCCGGGGTCGGGGCTGCCGCGCTGGGCGATCACGATGAGGCTGCGGTCGGGCAGGCCCGGCAGCACCCGGCCGCGCAGCTGCGGGCCGAGGGAGGACATGCGCTCGTAGGTGTCCAGCAGCACGAGCCGGCCCTGGTCGGTCTCGTCGCCGCCCAGGCGCTCCTCGAGCTCGGAGGTGGTGGGCAGGCCGTCGCGGCCGTCGATCTCGCGGGTCTCCCAGCCGGCCCGCTCGGCCTGCCGGCGAACCTGGCGCAGCAGCGTGGACTTGCCGATGCCGCCGGGCCCGTGGACGACCAGGACGTGGGCCGGGGAGCGCCCGGCCAGCACGTCGTCGACGAGGGCCAATTCCTGCTTGCGGCCGACGAATCGCCGCTCGTCCTCCTGGTCCATGCGGGTGGCCAGCGTGCTCATCGACCGGTCACGATAGTGAGGAAGACGAACATGAGACGGTCTTGGTACTGACCGGGCGTGTCCGGAGACGTACCTTTTCGTCTCCACGTCCATTGGAACGGTCCAATCGCGGGCCGTTTCCGGTCTCCCTGGGGGGAACCATGATTCGCAAGTCCTGCCTGCTGCTCTGTGTGCTCAGCCTGACCGCCTTCACCGGCGCCGGCTGCGGTGACGACAAGAAGGACAGCTCCAGCAACAGCACGTCCACGCCGGCCGCAACCACCGATTCGGGCTCGACCGACTCGGGCTCCGGCGACGCCACCGGCTCCACCGATGCGGCGGTCCAGGCGGCCATCGACCAGTGCAAGTCGAGCATCGACTCCAACCCCGCCGTGAAGGCCGACATCAAGCCCGATCTCATGAAGATCTGCGAGAAGGCGGCCACCGGCGACGCCCAGGCGGCCAAGGACGCGGCCAAGGAGGTCTGCCTGAAGATCGTCGAGAGCTCCGGGCTCCCCGACGCCGCGCTCGGCACGGCCAAGGCGGCCTGCGACAAGGCCGGCCAGTAGTCCCACGGCTCGGCTGAAGGACCTGGCGGCGCGCGGTCGGACACGCGCGCCGCTTCTTTCGTTCCAGGTGGTTCGTCCTAGGTGCGGATCATCACCGGCGCGATGATCGCGAAGCCGATGATGGCCAGCAGGATGACCGCGGCCAGCACGGCGAGGCGCACGGCCGCCCGGCGATCGGACGGCCACAGGGCCACCGCCGGCAGTCCCTCGCGCAGCGGCGCGATCTCGTACGTGACCCCGGTGACCTCGGCGGTGCGCCGGGCGTCGGCGGCGCCGGCCTCGACGTGCGCGGCGCAGAAGGCGCGGGTGCGCCCGCGCTGCGGCGGGACCGCGGCGATCACGTAGTCCGCCGGATCGGCGCAGGCCGGGTCGCCGTGCTGGCACGTCGCTGCGGGGGCGGGCGAGGACATCGCAGGAGCGTGGCACAGGTGACGCCGGAGGCGGCGGAAGCGGTGCTGGCGCGTTGCCGCTTGCGGCGGCTCCACATCCGCAGCCGTGTTTCGGACACAGCCGTTCCAAGCGGCGCGCCTCCGCGCGCCGTACCTGTACGCTTGCGCCTTCTTTTCCCTCTTGTACGCCAATTCAATTCGAATCCAGAGGCTGTAGATGCGTCCAGTCCGCACCACCGTCGCACTCACGGTGTCCCTGTCCATGGTGGCCCTCTCGGGCCTGACGGCCTCGGCCGGCGCCGCGTCCACGGCGTCCTACACGGCCAAGGGCAGCATCGAGGAGGCCTACGTCGTCGGCGCCAAGCAGGGCGACAAGCTCAGCCTCGTCAACAAGCAGGGCAAGGTCACGGGGAAGGGCACGGCCGACCGCTTCGGCAGCATCGTCTTCCGTGAGCAGAAGCCGGGCGCGGGCTACACGGTCCAGATCCGCAGCGGCAAGAAGGTCAAGACGGCGAGCAAGAAGTTCGCCGTGCTCTCCACCCGCAGCAACCCGTCGCAGTCCTTCTACGACGGCAAGGTGCTGAACGCCGGCCTCAACTACGTCACCGTGCGCGACGGCGTGGAGATCGCCATGACGGTGCGCCTGCCCACCGGCAAGACGCTGGCCGACGGGCCCTTCCCGACGGTCATCGAGTACTCCGGCTACCAGACGGCCGCTCCGCACGACCTGCTGACCTCGGTCATCGCGTCCGTCACGGGCGGGAGCAAGGAGAGCGACCCGCTCGTGCCCGCCACCGGCACGGCGGTCGGCTCGGTCATCGCCCCGCTCCTGGGGTTCGCCTCCGTGAGCGTGCAGATGCGCGGCTCCGGCTGCTCGGGCGGCGCGTTCGACCTGTTCGGCCTGCCGACCACCTTCGACGGCTACGACGCGGTCGAGACCGTGGCCGCCCAGCCGTGGGTCAAGGGCCACAAGGTCGGCCTCGCCGGCATCTCGTTCTCCGGCATCACGCAGCTGTTCGTCGCCGGCACGCAGCCGCCGCACCTGGCCGCGATCGCGCCGATGTCCGTCACCGACGACATCTACACCGCGACCGGCTACCCGGGCGGCATCTTCAACAAGGGCTTCGCGCTGTCCTGGATCACGGAACGCGCCGACGATGCCAAGCCGGCCCCCGAGGGCGGCCAGCCGTGGGCCAAGGCGCTCGTCGCCGCCGGTGACCAGCACTGCATCGACAACCAGAAGATGCGCCTGCAGACGCAGGACGTGCTGGGCCTGATCAAGAAGAACCCGTACCGCACGCCGTCGCTGTTCGACCGCCGCGCGGCGGGCGCCTGGGTGAAGAACATCAAGGTCCCGACGTTCTTCATCGGGCAGTACCACGACGAGCAGACCGGCGGGCACTTCCCGGAGAGCCTGCAGTACCTGGCCAAGAACAAGAACGTGTGGATCACCCTGCAGAACGGCGTCCACGCCGACTCGCTCGGGCCGAGCACGATCACCCGCTGGGCCGAGTTCCTGAACCTGTTCGTCGGGGACCAGATCCCCAAGGTCCCGGGCCTCGTCCTGAGCCTCAGCGGCGAGCTGTACAAGTTCCTCGCCGACTCGGCCGCGGCGCCGGTCAAGCAGTCCCGCTTCGACGGGACGACCGACGTCGAGGCGGCCAAGGCCGAGTTCAGGAAGGACCCGCGCGTGCGGCTCCTGATGGACAACGGCGCCGGCCCCGAGGGCCTCGGCTCGATCGGCGCGACCTGGGAGATCGACGCGGACTCGTGGCCGATCAGGTCGGCCAAGGCCACCGCGTACTACCTCGGAGACGGCGGGGCGCTCGGCGCCAAGCCGGCCAAGGCCGGCACGGCCACCTACACGGCCGACCCCAAGGCCCGCCCGGCCGAGACGCTCGGCGGCACCGGTGAGGGCGACGCCTGGAAGGCGCAGCCGCCCTACAACTGGGCGCCGCTGGCCTCCGGCAAGGGCCTGGGCTTCACCACGGCGGCCCTGACGTCCGACCTGGTGATGGCCGGCAGCTCGAGCCTGGACCTCTACCTGAAGTCGTCGGCCAAGGACACCGACCTGCAGGTGACGCTCACCGAGGTCCGCCCGGACGGCAACGAGACGTACGTGCAGAACGGCTGGCTGCGGGCCTCGCACCGCAAGCTCGATCCGAAGAAGTCGACGGCCACGGATCCGTTCCCCACGCACCTCAAGCAGGACGCCGCCCCGCTGCCCAAGGGCAAGTACTCGCTCGTGCGCGTGCCGATCTTCCCGGTCACGCACGCGTTCCGCGCGGGCTCCAAGCTCCGCGTGACGGTCTCGGCCGTCGGCGGTGACCGCCCGCGCTGGGACTTCGACACGGTCGACAAGGGCACGACGAAGAACACGATCATGCTCGGCGGCGTCGGCGCCTCCAAGCTGGTCATCCCGGTCCTGCCCGGGGCCGACGCCAAGGGCACGCCGCTGCCGGGCCCGACGGCCCTGCGCGGGGAGCCCAACCGCACGTACGCCCCCGCCTCCAACGGCGGGTAGGGCTCAGGAGCCCGCGACGGGCGTCGAGGAGTCGCGGCCGGGGGTGACCCCGGCCGCCTCCTCGAGCACGGCGACGACCCGCTCGGCC
>CAZXNX010000130.1:0-6837 GCA_964642225.1 uncultured Solirubrobacteraceae bacterium
GAGCTGCTCCACGACGCCGCCTCCGCGCTGCGCCATCCGGACCGCGCCACCCTGCTCGTCGTGCACGACCGCGCGGAGGCGTGGGCGCTGGCCGACCGCCTCCTGGTGCTGCTCGACGGCCGGGTCGCCGCCGACGGCCGCCCGGCCGACGTGCTGGAGCGCCCGCCCACGCTGGCGGTCGCCGACTTCCTCGGCTTCACCGGCCGCGTGCGCAACGGGGACGGCACCGTCACGGCCCTGCGCCCGGCGAACGTCGCCGTCGACCCGGCGGGCCCGCACACGGGCACCGTCACGCGGCGGATCCCCGAGGAGGACCACGTCCTCTGCCATGTCGATCTGACGGAAGGCGCCGTGGTGCTGCGCACCTCCTACCCCGGCCCCGCCGAGGGCGAGCGGGTGCGGTTGCGGATCGACGGCGGCGTCCCCTTCCCGGTGGAGGCGGCGCCATGAGCTTCCTCGCGGAGATGCTGTGGCGCGGCCTGCAGCGCATCGGCAGCGACAACGCGGCCCTGATCGAGACGACCGAGCGCACGCTGCTGCTGGCGTTCTCGTCGACCGCGATCGCGCTCGCCGTCGGACTGCCGCTCGGCTACCTGCTCGGCCACCGCGCCTCCCGCAGCCGGCGGCTCGGCCTCATCGTGGCCAACGCCGGGCTGGGCCTGCCGCCCGTCGTCCTCGGCGTCTACCTCGCGCTGCTGCTCCTGCCCCAGTCCGCCCTGGGCCCCCTGCAGTGGACGTACACCCTCCAGGCGGTCGTCCTGGCGCAGACGCTGCTGGCGCTCCCGATCGTGATCGCGCTCTCGGCTGCCGCCGTGCTCGGCCTCCCGGCCGGCCTGCTGGACCAGGCCCGCGCGTTCGGCGCCCACGGCTGGCGGCTGGCCGTCTTCGCGCTGCGCGAGGCGCGCATCGGCGTGGTCGCGGCGGTGATCGCCGCGCTCGGCTCGGCCGTCGCGGAGGTCGGCGCGGTGGTGATCGTCGGGGGCAACATCCGCGGGGCGACGAACACCCTCGCCTCGACGGTGCTGCTGGACCTCGCCGCCTCCGACATCCCCGGCGCCACCGCCGACATCATCGTGCTACTCGCCCTCGTCGCGGTGGGGGGCGCCGTGCTGACGGTGGTGCAGCAGCGCGGCCGCGGCGGCGCGCTGCCATGATCCGGCGATGCGCCACACCCTCCCCCTGCTCGCCGCCTGCACCCTCCTGGTGTGTGCCGCGCCCTCCGCCGTCGCCAAGAAGCCCGCCAAGACCAAGACGGTCTCCGTCTCGGTGAAGGGCGTGACGAAGGCCGTCGGCGCGCCGAAGCCGGGGCAGGTCGAGGACAAGGGCACCGTGACCGGGACGCCGTTCGGCAAGGGCAAGATCGACCTGATCGCCACCTTCGACGGCACGCACGTGACCGCCACCTTCACCGTGACGACCTCCAAGGGCAACGTCTTCGGCACCTCGGACATGACCCTCGTCGTGGCCAACGGCATCCTCACGTTCACGGGAACGTCGAAGATCACCGGGGGCACCAAGGCCTACAAGGGGATCCGCGGCACCGGCCTGAAGGTGGTCGACACCAACACGCCCGACGGCCAGAACGGCCGCATCACCATGACCGGCAAGGTGCGCCTCCCGCGCTGATCGCCCTCCCCGTCGCCCGGCGCGGATGATCGAGAGCTACCCCCACCGCCTGGCCGGCCACTGCGGCTCCGGCAGCCTGCGCGACCTCCTGGAGTTCCACGGCCTGGACTACGGCGACGGGCCGCTGAGCGAGGGCGCCTGCTTCGGCCTGGCCGGGGGCCTGGGCTTCCTCTTCGTCGAGCTGCCCGGGATCACGCCGCCCATCTACATCGTGGGCCGCACCGGGTCGATGGAGGAGGACGTCGCCGCGCACCTCGGCGTCCCGCTCCGGATACGGGAGACCGACGATCCCGCCGCCGGCTGGGCGCTGGTGCGGGACGAGCTCGACGCGGGCCGCCCGCCGATGGTCTGGGCCGACATCGCCGAGCTGGAGTACCTGCGCGTGAAGATGGCCAACACCCGCCACGACATCGTGGTGGTGGGCTACGACGAGGCCCAGGGCGTCGCCTGGGTCGCCGACAACGACCGCGACGACCTGCAGCGCTGCTCGCTGGAGTCGCTGGCCCGGGCCCGCAGCTCGCAGGCCTTCCCCGGCCCCAACCACCACCGCACCTACCTCTACGACTGGCCCGCCGCGCTGCGCCCCGCCGACGAGGCGGTCCGCGCCGCGATCGCCACGGCGGTGGCGAACATGCACGGCGACGACGAGGCCCTCGGCGGCATGGACCTGCCCACCGGCCTGGTCGCGGTCGACGCCTTCGCCGCCTCCTACCCCGCCTGGCCGCGGACGCTGGGCGACGGGCTCGACGCGGCGCTCGGCGCCCTGCGCGTGCTGATCGTCAAGGCGGGCACCGGCGGCGCGCTGTTCCGCTCACTGCACGCCGAGTTCCTCCACGACGCCGGGCGCCTCCTGGACGACCCGGCCCTCACCGCGCTGGGCGGCCACTACGACGAGCTGGCCGTCCTGTGGGTCGCGCTGTCGGAGCACGCCGGCGCCCGCGACCACGAGCCGGGCATCGACGTGGTCACCCGCATCGCCGCGCTGGAGCACGAGGGCGCCGCCGCGATGGCGCGCTGGCTGGGCTGACGCCCTCCCCGGCCGGTGCCGATCCTCCTCGCGGAGGCCGGCACCGGGACGAAGGCGCGGGTCAGCTGACCTTGAACGCCGTGTGCATGCCGGACGAGTAGTGCCCGGCGATGTTGCAGATGAGCACGTAGTTGCCGGCCTTGAGCTTGAACGTCTTGGACGCGCTCTTGCCGGGGGCCAGGTCGCCGGTCTCGCCGACGCTGCCCGCCTCGGGGACCCGCGCGCCGGAGCCCAGGGCGCCCGCGGCCTTGTCGGTCTTGATGACGACCATCTCGTGCGGCAGCTTGCCGGTGTTCGTCACGTCGAACGTGACCTTGCCGGCCGCCGCCGTGGCGGGCGTGGCGGTGATCGCCCACTCCGACAGGGCGACCTTCACCGGGCCGCTCGTGGCGGGCGTGGTGGTGGTCGCCGCGGCGGGAGCGGCGGCGACGGACTTCTCGGTGGACGACGAGCCGCTCGAGGACGAGCCGCAGGCGGCCAGCGTCGGGACGACGATCAGCGTGGCCATGATGGCCAGGGTCTTGCGTTTCACGTTGCGTAGCTCCTCGTAGGGAGCCGTCGAAGCTAGTGCGCCGATGGTGAGGCTTCCGCTCCCCACCGGTAAGGAAACGGCAAAGCCCGTGGGATCAGGCGGCTTGGGGCGGCGACGTGAGGTCGAACAGCTCCGCGAGCCCGGCGAGTTGCAGCACCCGCTCCACCCGGTCGTTGACGACGAGACGCAGGTCGGTCCCCGTGCGGCTCGCGTGCGAGCGCAGGGAGAGCAGCAGCTTCACCCCGGTGGAGTCGATGAACGTGAGCCCGCTGAGGTCCACGATGATGTCCTGCCGCGTGAGCGTGCGGCCGGCCAGCGCGGTGCGCAGGATGTGCACCGACCCGAGGTCCAGCTCACCGACGGCGGTGATGAGGACGGCGGTGGGGCGCTGGGTGACCGAGACCTGCAGCTCACCGATGTTCAGGACATCGGTTGCGGCGTCGCGGCCGGGGGCGTCAATAGACATGGCGGAACCTTTTCGTGCATCCATGTTCGATGGCGACAGCCCGGCTTCCAGCGTCTCACACTGGCTGCGTGCCGTCTCATCCTCTGCGACCCGACGCCCCCGTTGGAGCTCCAGACCTACGAGAGACGGTAGCGGGTACGAGCCAGCTTGTGGTGTTTTTTTCACAAAGCGGGCGTTTTGGCGTTGTGCTCCATCACATCTCGCCGCCCGGCGCCCGGATTCAGTCGGCGATGCCGCGCAGCGCGACGGTGCGCGCGGGCCGCAGGCGCACCAGCAGCTCACCGGCCGTGGCGTTGCGGCGCCCGTAGGCCTCGGACTGCGCCTCGCCCATGTAACGGGCGGCGATGCGGGTGGCCCACGGGAGCATCTCGTCGAGGTCCTCCGACAGCTCCACGGGGCCGGCGAGCATCACGTAGGCGAAGGGCGCGACCTCCTCGTCGACGCACAGGCAGGCCACGCCGTCCCGCCGCAGCGCCTTGCCCTTGACGGTGTCCGCCCCGGTGTTGAACACCACGTCGTCGCCGTCCAGGACGAACCAGACGGGCACCACGTGCGGGGTGCCGTCGGCGCGCACGACGGCGAGCTTGCCGGTCCGCGTGCCGGCCGTCAGGAAGGCCCGGCGTTCATCGTCGGTCATGCGCTGTGACATGGGCGCAGTCAATCACGCCCCGACGGCGGGCCCGGGCGGGGCGGTGCGACAGAGCGGCAACGCGCCGCAATACAGTTCACCCATGTCCCGTTTTGCCGCCCCCGTCCTGGCCGCCCTGGCCCTGGCCCTCACCGCGTCGGCCGCCCCCGCGGCCACGCCGGCCTCCGTGTCCGCCGGGCCCCTCACCGCCACGGTCACGGCCAAGCCCTGGCAGCTGACGCTGAGCGACGGCCGCGGGCGCGTCGTGCTGCAGACGAGCCGCGGCGGCACCGCCACCGGCCCCGGTGGCGCACTCGGCTTCCAGGCCGGCGGGCGCTGGTACCACGCAACGCGGGCCACGTCGCTCGCGGGCCGCGCGAAGGCACTCACGGCGACGCTGGCCACCAACGACCCCGCCCACCGCACGCTGAAGGTGACGGTCGCCCGGGACGCCGACGGCGTCATCGCGCTGCACGCCACCGTCGCCGGTGGGACCCTCGGCGCGGTCACCGCGACCGGTGCGGGCTTCCAGGCCACCACCAGCGAGCGGTACCTGGGCTTCGGCGAGCGCTCCAACGCCGTCAACCAGCGAGGCGGCACGGTCGACAATTACGTGGCCGAGGGGCCGTACGTCGGCACGGACAACGACATCCTCAAGAACATCATCCCGCCGCCCGGCTGGAACCAGCGCGAGGACACCACCTACTTCCCCATCCCATGGCTGCTCTCCACCCGCGGGTACGGCGTGCTCGTCGACGACGACGAGCGCTCCCTGCACCACCTCGACGCCAAGGACGCGTGGAGCGTCGAGGTCGCCGCCGCGCACCTGGACCTGCGCGTGTTCGCCGGCCCCCGGCCGGCCGACGCGCTGCGCCGCATGACGGCCCGGGTCGGGCGCCAGCCCAAGGCCGCCGCCCCCTTCTTCCTCGGCCCGTGGTTCCAGCCCCCGGACGACATCGTCAAGGACATCGCCACGCTCCGCGCCGCCGACTCCCCCACGTCGCTGGCCATGACCTACGCGCACTACCTGCCCTGTGGGGTCAGCGCCGACGGCCAGGTCGGCGACCGGGCCCGCGCGCAGGCCGCCCACGACGCCGGGATGGCCAGCACCACCTACTTCAACCCGATGATCTGCACCTCCAACCCGGCCTACGCCGGGGTGGCGGCGGCGGGCGCCCTGGGCCGGGACGCCACCGGCGCGCCCTACGTGTACCCCTATTACACGAGCCGCCGCTTCGACGTCTCGCAGTTCGACTTCTCCTCCACGGCGGGCGTCGCGCAGTTCGGCGGGCGCCTGGCCGAGGCATACGCCAACGGGCACGACGGCTGGATGGAGGACTTCGGCGAGTACACGCCACCAGACATCGTGTCGGCCGACGGCACGCCCGGCAGCGTGATGCACAACCGCTATCCGACCCTCTACCACCGCGCCGGGTACACGTTCGCCAAGGCGCAGCAACGGCCGCTGGCCCGCTTCAACCGCTCCGGGTGGACCGGCACGGCCGCCTCCTCCCAGGTCGTGTGGGGCGGCGACCCGAGCACCGACTGGGGCTACGACGGCCTCGCCTCGGCCGTGCGCAACGGCCTGACCATGGGCCTGTCGGGCGTCTCCCTGTGGGGCTCCGACATCGGTGGCTACTTCACGATCAGCAGCCCCCAGCTGACCCCCGAGCTGTTGCGCCGCTGGGTGCAGTTCGGCTTCGCCTCCGGCGTCATGCGCACCGAGACCGACGGGCTGGACATCGGCGACCACGGCCGCCGGCCGCAGATCCTCGACGACGACGTGCTGCCCGTGTGGCGGCGCTACGCGAAGCTGCGCACCCAGCTGTACCCGTACCTGGCCGCCGCCCAGCAGGAGTACGACCGCACCGGCCTGCCGCTGATGCGCGCGCTCGCCCTCGCCTACCCGGGCGACCGGACCGCGACCGGGCGCGAGGACGAGTACCTGTTCGGCCCCGACCTGCTCGCGGCCCCGGTGCTGACCCCCGGCGCCACCACCCGCCGCACCTACCTGCCCGCGGGCCGCTGGGTCGACGTGTGGCGCTCGGTCGGCTACGACGCGACGGACGGGTCCTTCTCCGTGAACGGCTCCCTCGTCCTGAAGGGCGGCCGCTCGGTCACGCTGCCCGCCCCCGCCGACGAGCTGCCCCTGCTGGCCAAGGCCGGGACGGTCCTGCCGCTCCTGCCCGCCGACGTGCAGACGCTGAGCACCTACGGCGCGGGCGACCCGTCGATCGTGCACCTGACGGACCGCAACGCCAGCCGGCGGCTGCTGGCCTTCCCCCGCGGCACGACCAGCGGCGCGCTGGGCCCCGACGGCGAGCGGTGGACGTCGACCGAGCAGCCCCGGTCATGGACGCTGCGCCTCACCGGCTCGCGCTCGCGCGCCTACGAGGTCCAGGCCGCGCTGGGCACCCTCTCCCGGTCCATGAAGCCCTGCCGGGTGACCGTCGCGGGTCGCGCGCTTCCCGCCTCGGCATGGAGCTGGGACGCCGACCGGCGTGTGCTGAAGGCCACCGCCACCCTGCGCAGCGGGGCGATCGTGGTGTCGGCCTGCC
>CAZXNX010000131.1:0-3115 GCA_964642225.1 uncultured Solirubrobacteraceae bacterium
CCACCGGCGGCGGCGCGCAGGTGGACATTCGCGTGATGTTCCCCCGTCTGGGTGACGGCGCGTTCCACCTGGGCCAGGGCGCGCGGCGTGGCGGAGGGGGCCTCGGCGAGCGGGAGCCCGAGCGCGTCGACCATGAAGGCGTGCGCGTCGGGGTCCATGACGAAGGCGTTGGCCTGGCAGGCGATGCACACCATGCCGCCCGCGTCGGGCGAGAAGCCGTAGAGCTCGTCGCGCTCGCCGCAGGTGGCGCACGAGGCCAGCTGGGGCGCCAGGCCGGCCGCCATCAGGAGCTTCAGCCGGAAGGCGAGCTGGTTGGCCAGGGTCGCCTGCTCGGGGTGGCGGTCCAGCAGGGCGAGCTCGTTGACGAGCAGGTGGTAGACGCCCGGGTGCGGCTCGTCGGTCTCGAAGAGCCGCGAGGTGGCGTCGCACGCGCGGGCGGCGCTGTCGAGCGAGGCGCCGTGGTGGCGCAGGTCGCTGAAGCCGTCGAGGGTCTCCGCCGCGGTCACCGTGTGCAGGTCCGAGCGGCCGATGTGGAGCACGAGGTTGAGCCGGAAGAAGGGCTCCAGCCGCCCGCCGAAGCGGCTGCGGGTGCGCCGGGACCCCTTGGCGATCGCGCCGATCCGCCCGTGGTGGGGCGTGTAGCAGTGCACGATGCGATCGGCCTCGCCGTAGCGGATCGATCGCAGCACCACCGCCTCGGTCTTCAGGGTTGCGCCCATGGTCCTTCCTGACGATACGGGTCGCCCAGGACGCCCGCTACACTTTGTGAAGTAATGGCCCAGATCACCGTCTACACCACCGAGCCCTGCTCGTTCTGCACGCGCGTCAAGCAGCTGCTGCAGTCCCGCGGCTACGAGTACAGCGAGATCAATCTCGCACGCGACCCGGAGGGAAGGAGCGCGCTCGTCTCCCTCACCGGGATGATGAGCTTCCCCCAGGTGATCGTCGGCGACGAGCTCGTCGGCGGGTTCGACCAGACGCTCGCGGCCGACCAGTCGGGCCGGCTCAAGCAGCTCGTCGAAACGGCCTAGGGGGCCGTCTCGATTGGAGGTTCTGCTGGCGCAGAGCCTCCGTCAGCGTGGCCGTCTCGGTTTGGGCTGGCAGGTCTCGCAGGCGTAGGTGCCGCGCCCGGCCGCGACGAACTTCACGATCTCCCGGCCGCACGTCGGGCACGGCTCGCCGCGGCGGCGGTGCACGAGGAACTCGTGCTGGAAGCCGCCGTACACGCCGTCGACGTGGCGGAAGTCGTCGATGGTGGCGCCGCCGGCGTCCAGCCCGGCGGTGAGCGCCTCGCGCACGCCGGTGGCCAGGAGCTCGCACTGGGCAGGCGTGAGCTGGCCCGCCGGGCGCAGCGGATGGACGCCCGCCCGGAAGAGCGCCTCGTCGGCGTAGATGTTCCCCACCCCGGCGATGCGGCGCTGGTCGAGCAGGACGGCCTTGATCGGCGCGCGGCGGTCGCGCACGATCGCCCGCAGCACCGGGCCGTCGAGGCCGCCGTCCAGCGGCTCGATGCCCAGCCGCGCGTCGAAGAAGGCGTCGCGGGCCCGCGGGCCGAGCAGCAGCTCGCCGGTGCCGAAGCGCCGGGGGTCGCTGATGCTCAGGCGGTGGCCGTCGTCCAGCGCGATCCGCACGTGCACGTGCCGGGTGTCCTCGGGGGCGTCGTAGAGCAGCGTGCCGGTCATCCGCAGGTGCTGGGCGAGGAAGACGTCGTCCGACAGCTCCCACACCAGGTACTTGCCGCGGCGGCCCAGCCGCTCCACACGGCGGCCGGTGAGGGCGTCCTGCAGCTCGGCGGGCGCCAGCGGGCGTGACCAGCGGGGATCGTCGATGGCGACCGTGGCGAGCGTCCGGCCCTCGACCAGCGGCGCGAGCTGGCGGCGGATCGTCTCGACCTCGGGCAGCTCAGGCATCGCCGGTGAAGCTGCGGCCGGGCAGCGGGTCCGGGCCGTCGTCGTCCACGCCCAGCCATGCCAGGGCGCTGGCGCCGACGTCGGCCATCGGGCCGTCGTGGCGGGCGAGGGCGCTCGCGCGGTCGCCCCGGGCCGCCAGCAGGGGGACGTACTCACGGGTGTGATCGGAGTGCGAGGCGGTCACGTCGCAGCCGTGGTCGGCGGTGAGGACGAGCAGGTCCCCGGGGCGCAGGGCGGCGACCCAGGCGGCCACCTGTGCGTCGATGGCGGCCAGCGCGGCGGCGAAGCCCTCGGCGTCCTTGCGGTGGCCGTGGAGCTGGTCGGTGTCGACGAGGTTGACGAGCACGAGCCCGCCGTGGAGGTCGCGCAGGAGGCGGTCGGTCTCCGCCAGGGCCACGGCGTTGGTGGCGCCCGGGTGCTGGTGGTCGATCCCCACACCGGCCATCAGGTCGCCGGCCTTGCCGACGGTGTGGACGGGGACGCCGGCCGCCTGGGCGCGCTCCAGCGCGCTGCGGCCCGGCGGCACCACAGAGAAGTCGCGCCGGCCGGTGGTGCGGGTGAACGGCTCCGCGTCGGTGCCGGCGCCGACGAACGGGCGGGCGATGACGCGCCCCACCGCGTCGGGGCCGGTCATCACCGCGCGGACCTGCTCGCACAGCGCCACGAGGTCGTCCTCCCCGAGCACGTCGTGGTGGGCGGCCACCTGCAGGACGGAGTCCTGGGACGTGTAGAGGATCAGCTCGCCGGTGCGGCGGTGGTGGGCGCCGTACTCCTCGATGGCGTCCATGCCGTTGAGCGGGCGGTTGGCGCAGAAGGCGCGGCCCGTGGCCTCCCGCAGCCGCTGCACCACCGCGTCGGGGAAGCCGCACGGGTACGTGGGCAGCGCGCCGGGGGTCACGACGCCCATCAGCTCCCAGTGCCCGGTGGTGGAGTCCTTGCCGGGGCCGGCGCGGTGCAGGCGCCCGTGGGTGACCGGCGCGGCGACGGGCTCCACCCCCGCGATGGGATGGACGTTGCCCAGGCCCAGGGCCTGCAGCGCCGGGAGCTCCAGCCCGCCCAGCAGGGAGGCGAGGTGCCCGAGGGTGTCGGAGCCCCCGTCGCCGTAGTCGGCGGCGTCCGGGAGCGCGCCCACGCCGCACGCGTCGAGCACGACGACGAACACGCGGCGGTCGGGGATGACGGGCATCCGCGACATTCTCACGGGT
>CAZXNX010000131.1:3215-6794 GCA_964642225.1 uncultured Solirubrobacteraceae bacterium
GACGACGAACACGCGGCGGTCGGGGATGACGGGCATCCGCGACATTCTCACGGGTTCGCCCAACGGGCTAGTTCGTGGCCCTGGGGTGTGGGCACATCCGCCCGGATGTCTGCGGGCGATTCACTGCGTCGCCCGCGGATGTGCGTTGAAGTAGACGTCCTTCAGCCGCTCGGCCGAGAGGTGCGTGTAGATCTGGGTGGTGGCGATATCGGCGTGGCCGAGCATCTCCTGCAGGGCGCGCAGGTCGCAGCCGCCCGCCAGCAGGGGGGTGGCGAAGGTGTGGCGCAGGGTGTGCGGGCTCATGCGGCCCTGCAACCCGGCGGTGGCGGCGTGGCGCTGGACGATCTTGTAGAGCCCCTGGCGGGTCAGCCCGGTCCCCCGCGTGTTGACGAACAGGTGCGGCTCCTCGCGCAGCCCCACGAAGTGCGGGCGGCCGCGGGAGCGCCAGACGCGCACCGCCGCGATGGCCTGGCTGCCGACGGGCACGAGCCGCTCCTTGTCGCCCTTGCCGCGGGCGCGCAGGACACCCGCGTCGAGGTCGACGTCGGCGATGTGCAGCCCGGTGGCCTCGGAGGCGCGCAGGCCGCAGGCGTACATGAGCTCGAGGATCGCGCGGTCGCGCAGCGCGGCCGGGTCGGTGCCCTTGGGGGCGGCGATGAGCGCGCCGACCTCGTCGCGGCTGAGGACCTGGGGCAGCTTCTGCAGCTTGCGCGGCGCCCGCAGGTCGGCGGTCGGATCGTGCTCGATGATGCCCTCGCGGCGCAGGTGCCGGTAGAAGGAGCGCAGGCAGGCGGTCTTGCGCTGGAGCGTGGCGGGCGCGACGGGGCGCCGCTCGTCGGAGCCGACGGCCAGCGTGGTGAGCCAGTCGGACAGGTCGGTGTGCGCGGCGCTCAGCGCGTCCTGGTCACGGGCGGCGAGGAAGGCCCCGAACTGGAGCAGGTCCGAGCGGTACGCCTCCAGCGTGTTGCGCGACAGGCCGCGCTCGAACTCCAGGTAGGCCAGGAAGTCGAGCACGTGGTGCTCGAACGAGCTCGCGACGGGGGCGGAGGTGGGCACCCTCTCCTGTTCGACCGGGCGCGCCGGCCCCCTCTCGGTGCAACCGGCCGTTCAGCCCCCGAGGCGCTCCCGCAGCCACATCAGCCCGATCACCGTCTTGGAGTCCTGCACCGCCTCCAGCGCCCCGTCGAGGTCGTCCAGGGGCCAGGCGACGACCTCGATGCGCTCGTCCTCGCCGCTGTCGGCGCTGGCGGGACGCAGGCCGGTGGCGGCGAAGATGTGGGTCTGCTCGTTGCTGATCCCCACCGAGGGGCGGAAGCTGCGCACGAACTCCCAGTGGTCGGCCCCGCGGCCGATCTCCTCGGCCAGTTCGCGCTGCGCGGCGCCGAGCGGCGCCTCGCCCTCCACGTCCAGGAGCCCCGCGGGCAGCTCCAGGGAGTCGGGGTCGGCGATGGCCGGCCGTGGCTGGCGGATGAGATAGACGGCCTCGTCGTCGTAGGCGACGATCGCGGCGGCGCCGGGATGGCAGACCACGTCCCGCGTGACCTGCGTGCCGTCGGCGTAGGCGACGTCCTGCACCTCGACCCGGAAGACGTAGCCGGTGAAGACGGTGCGCCCGCCGGTGATGGTGAAGTCGCGCTCGGAGCTCATGCCTACCGCCGCCCGTCGTCGCCCGGATCGCGGACGGCGTCGGCCAGAGCCGTGCCGGCGGCCAGCGCCGCGGCGAAGAACACCGGGTCCTCGTCCAGCGAGCGGCCCATCGTGCGCGCCGGCAGGCCGGAGGCCACGTAGCCGCGCAGGTCGACGGGGAGCTCGCGCCAGTGATGCCCGAGCGCGTCGATCGCCTCGGGAGCCTCACCCGGGGGCAGGGCCACGGTCACCCGGCGCAGCAGCAGCCGCAGGACCGTGGTGGTGTGGTGGGAGAGGCCGCGGTGGCGCTCGCGCGGGTCGCCCGAGGACATGCGGGCGCACAGGACGACCGGGCAGCCCAGGGCCATCGCGGTGTGGGCGGAGTCCAGCGCCGCCATCCCGCCGTGCCCCAGCAGCGAGCCCGAGCCCAGGATCCCCGGGCCGGGGCCGGCCAGGGCGGCGTCCCACTCGCTGGCGGCCAGCCCGTGGGCCAGCCCGCCGGCGGTGGTGATGGCCTCCTCGATCCCCCCGTACGTCGGTGACGCCGTCACGTGCCCGGCCAGGAGCCCGCGATCGAGCAGGTCGGCCACCAGGCGGGAGTGGCCGCCGGGGAGCGCGCCGCCGGCGGTCTGCACGTAGCCCAGCCGCAGCGGCGTCCCGCCCTCGGGCGTGGCCTGGGCGAAGGCCCACGCCATCGGGGCGAGCTGGCCGTGAAGGGAGAAGACGCCGACCGCGCCGTCCAGCGGCAGCGCCACGTCCTCGGACTCGACCGGCAGGACCGCGTGCTGCAGCGAGCTGTAGTTCAGCTTCATCACGTGGGCGCCGTCCACGCCGGTGGCCTGCAGGCCGCGCGTGAGGTTCACGTGGACGACGTCCATCCCGCCCGAGCCCAGCGCCAGGTCGACGGCCTGGGTGTTGACGACGACGTCGTCCCCCACCTCGGCGCGGCCGTGCAGCCCGACGTCGACGACCGCCCGGTGGCGCGTGCCGTCCTGGCGCTCGATCTCCAGGCGCTGCTCGGGGCCGTTCCCGGACTCGGCCCCCACGACGCAGGCCCGCCGCAGGACCAGGGAGGGCGTCATACCCGAACCTCTCGTCCCGCCACCGACGCGCACGGAACGCAAGCCCCCAGGGCGCAGCTTTTCGCGCTCATGCCGCCGCCTCGTCCAGGAGGGTGAGCGTCACGTCGAGCAGCGCGCCGAGCTGCGCCTCGGTGCGCGCCGCGACGCCGGGACCCACGCCCAGGCTCACGCACCACACGCCTCCGGCGGTGAGCCGGTCCGCCGGGCCGCACCGCTCCCCCGCCACCCGCCGCGGCTCGTGGCCGCACCGGCGCAGCGCGCCCTCGGCCACCCGCACCGCGGGCTGGGCGGCGCCGTGGCGCAGCCCGGAGGCCACGCGGGTCACCACGACGTCGACGTCGCAGGCGCAATCGGGGTCGTTCCCGGCGTCGTAGCAGCGGTCCACGACGTGGGCGACCGCCGCCTCGGCCGCGACCTGCTCGAGAGAGTGCACGGCCGCCACCACCCGGCAGTGGTCGGCGTCCCGCGGCCCCGGCGTGTCGCCGAGCATGCTCACGCTGGCGCTGGAGTCCTCCAGCGCCTGCTCCTCGGTGGTCCGGATGGCCGTCCGGGCGGCGGTGAGGACCGCCCCGTCGCCTCCGTCGCGGTAGGCGTCCGGGCGCCGGTGGAAGTCCGCCTCCACCCGGTAGGCGGCCGGTGAGGCGGTCACCAGCTCCCCCACGGGCCCGTCGTGGTCGAGGAAGAAGCCGTAGGCGCTGTCCAGGCGCCGGGCGTCCGGCGAGGCCAGCGGCGCGTCCGGCTCATCCGCGTCGACGGCGAACAGCAGCTCCACGCCGCAGGGCAGCGGCTCCACGCGCGCCCGGTGGGCGACGGCCAGCAGCAGCGCGGCGCCGGGGCCCAGCGACGCCCCCAGCACGACGCTGGGCACGAC
>CAZXNX010000132.1:0-6781 GCA_964642225.1 uncultured Solirubrobacteraceae bacterium
CGCTCATGCACCGACCCTACCTCCTGCCGGAGAGCGTCATGGCGCCGCGGCCGCCACCACCCGGCCGGCCCGGCGCCGCACTGTCGTTCTGCCCCAACCCGGCCGCGCTGCGCCTCATGGCCACGGCCGCCGGCTTCCGGGACGTGGAGGCCGCCAAGCCCGGCGAAGGCCACGACCCCGACTTCCACACCGGGGACCGCGCGGTCCTGCTCGCGCGGCCGGGCTGAGCGCTCTCCGAAGACCTGGTGAGGTCCGGGAGTCCGGGACGCGGGGCTCAGCGCGCCCGGAACACCAGGGTCCCCTTCACGGTGGCGGTGCCCGCCTTGGCCGTGACCACGACGGCATAGCGCTGGTGCGCCTTGGCGCGGCGCAACGGCAGGCGCACACGCTTGCCCGCGACGCCCACCGTGCCGGAGAGCGTGGCGCGGGCCTTGCGCGTGCGGTGGCCCTTGCGCCCGACCTCGTACACCGTGACGCGGACCTTGCTCAGCCGTGCCCCGCCGGCGGAGATCCGCACCGAGTAGCGGTGGCCCGTGCGGCGCAGGCCGGCGACCTTGAGCTGCGGGCGCTTGGCGGTGCCGGGGCGCGTCGCGGTGCCGGGAGTGCCTGCACCGGGCGTTCCGGATCCGCCGGTCGCCCCCGCCCCTGATCCGCCGCCGTCACCGGGTGTGGGCAACGGATCGAGCGGATTGCCGGGGCCGATGGCGGCGCAGCCGTCGGTGGTCAGCCCGGCGAAGCGCTGCGCCAGGAACGTGGCGGCCAACGGCGAGTAGGCGACGAACCCGGCCGTGTGGTCGGCGCCCTGGAACTCGTGGAACTGCGTCGGCAGCTTGCGCGTGCAGTACGTGTAGGCGAGCTGCTGGACGTCCTTGGCGACCATGACCGCGTCGCCCGTGCCGTCCTTGTTGCCGACGGCGAGCAGCACCGGCGCCTTCGGCGTCCCCACCCTCCCCATGATCGAATCGTTGAAGGCGGTGACGAGTTCCGGCACCTTCTTGAAGTCCTGGTACTGCGGGGCCAGCAGGTCCTCGAACTTCAGGCCCGGGTAGCCGCTGGCGTTCAGGCATCCCTGGGAGACCTCGTCGAGGATCTGACGCCCGCGGGCGCTGAGCAGCCTGTTCGCGTCGAGCCGGTACGCGCGGATGAGGCCGAGCCCCACGGCGGGGATCGCGCCGGCCCAGTCGCTGCTGCCGGCGATGTAGGCGAGGTTGTGGACGAAGTCGGTCGGCACGCCGCCGGCGGCGGTGCCGATGACGTTGAGCTCGGGCGCGTAGGTCTGCTGCAGCTCGGCCGCCCATACGCTGGCGATCGACCCGCCCGAGTAGCCGGTGAGCCCGACGGGTGTGGCCTCGCCGACGCCGAGCACCTGCTGGGCGGCGCGAATGGCGTCCAGGGTGCCGTACCCCGACTCACGGCCGGCGCCGAAGTCGTCGGTCGGGCCCTCGTAGTCGGAGGTCACCACGGTGTAGCCCTGCGTCACGTACGCGTAGGCGGCGGCGCTCTCGGCCGTGACGATCGAGTTGCCCTCACCGGCGCGCAGCACGTAGGACGGCCGGCAGGTGTCGGTCAGCCCGTCGTAGGCGGTCTGGTAGGAGAGCAGCTTCACCGGCCCGGCGGGAACGGCCGGCTTGACGATGGTCGCGACGGTCGCGGTCGGCTCCCCGAGCTGGTTGCGCGTGCGGTAGAGCACCTGTGTCGCGGGCACCGGCAGCGGGGCGCCGGCCACCTTGATGTCGACCGATCGCGTCTTCAACACCGCACCCGGGGCGGCCGACGCCAGCGACGCGGGGGCCGCATAGAAGGCGTCCTGCGCGGGCCGTGTGGTGGCCGCGGAGGCGGTGGACGCCAGCAGGCCGACACAGGCGACGGTGACGGCGACGACACGGATCAGCACGGACACGATGGCTCTCTCCCTCGGCCGCCATGGGGCGGCGGCATGCAGAACACGGACCCGGTGCAGCTACCCGGCGCGCCCGGACCCGAACCGAACACGGCGCGTGTCCACCGCCCTCGAGCACCACCGGGGGCGTCAGGACGAGCGGCTGGACCTAGCCGAGCTGGCTTGTCACGCTGGCCGTGCAGTTCGTGGTGCCACCGGCGCGGGTGACGCCGTGGACATCGAGGGTCAGCCGCTCTCCCGTCGCGGCCAACACCGAAACCTCAAACCGACGCGACTGGTCATCGAGCAGGTTCCCGGCGCCCGCGTTGCTCTGCACCGATGACGCGTCATTGAGGGCCGCCAGATGCTTGCTGCGGTGGACGACAGCGGGCGAATCCGTGCCGTCGCTCGTCGCGCCACCCGGCACGTAGGTGATGACCACGTCCTGCGCGCCTGCCGCACCGTTGACCCAGTTGACGTTGAGGAACTTGTGGGAAGGCGTCGTGCCGTTCAGGCACCGCAGCTCGAGGCGACCCTCGGCGGGGGTCCCGACCGCATGGGTCGAACTGGACGGCGAGGCACCGATCGTGCCGTCGAACAGGACCGTTCGCGCGCCCCCCTTCAGCACACCGACCAGCGACGACTCGTCGACGTCGGCGCCGGTGAGGGCGTCGGGCGCGACCTTGGCACTCGTGACCGAGTCATTGGCCAACGTCGGGTTGGGATAGGTACCGGCCAGGGCGCCACCGGCGGGCCCGGTACTCGGGCCCGCCGGACCCGTCGCGCCCTGGATTCCTTGGAGTCCGGCGTCGCCCTTGGCGCCGGTAGCTCCGGTGTCGCCCTTGCGACCCGTGGGGCCCGCCTTCAGCAGGCCCCGCGCGAGGTCGGACGCCCGGACCGCACCGTTCTTGATCTTCGCGCTGGTGACCGCGTTGTTCTTGAGCTGCGCGCTGCCGACACTGTTCTTGGGCAGTGTCACGGCGGCGTAGGAGACCCCGCCCAACGCAACGAACGCCGCAAGCGTCGACATGACGTTGGCGTAGGTCAGATGCTCCGTGATCCGGCCCATCCGACAACCGTAGCGCCGGAGCTCCGCGCTGCCAAGGCAGTGCCGGAACGGCGTCACGAGCGTCACCGCTGTAGCCCGGGCTACAGTCCCGTGATGCCGACCCGCTCCACCGACGTCGTGATCATCGGCGCCGGTGCCGCGGGCCTGATGTGCGCGATGACCGCCGCCGCCCGTGGCCGGCAGGTGCTGCTCATCGACCACGCCAACAAGGCGGGGAAGAAGATCCTCATGTCCGGGGGCGGCCGCTGCAACTTCACCAACATGTATGCGGAGCCGGCCAACTTCGCCTCGGAGAACCCGCACTTCTGCAAGTCCGCCCTGGCCCGTTACACGCCGTGGGACTTCATCGCGATGGTCGACGCCCACGGCGTCCCCTACCACGAGAAGAAGCTGGGCCAGCTGTTCTGCGACAACAAGGCCAAGGACATCCTCAACATGCTCCTGGAGGAGTGCGAGCGGGTCGGCGTCGACCTGCGCCTGAACACCGCGGTGCAGGAGATCCAGAAGACCGAATCCGGCTACGGCCTCAGCACCGACATCGGGGAGATCGCCGCGTCGTCCGTGGTGGTCGCCACCGGCGGTCTGTCCATCCCGACGATGGGCGCCACCGGCTTCGGGTACGAGATCGCCCGCCAGTTCGGCCACGAGGTGCTCCCCACCCGGGCCGGGCTCGTGCCGTTCATCATCACCGACCAGCTCAAGGACCTGTGCGTCGCGCTGTCCGGCACGTCGGTGGCCGCCGTCGTGCGCTGCAACGGGGAGAGCTTCCGCGAGAACATCCTGTTCACCCACCGTGGCCTCAGCGGCCCGGCGATCCTGCAGATCTCCTCGTTCTGGCAGCTCGGCGACGCCGTGGAGATCGACCTGCTGCCCGACCGGGACGTGCTGGAGTGGCTGCAGGGCCAGCAGGCCGCCCGCCTCGACAGCGAGCTGCAGACCGTGCTCGGCGAGGTCTTCACCAAGAAGATGGCGGCGCTGCTGGCCGACCGCTGGTTCGTCTCCCAGCCCATGAAGCGGTACACCCCGGCCGAGCTGCGCGAGATCGCCGAACGGCTCCGGGCCTGGCGGGTGGTGCCCGCCGGCACCGAGGGCTACCGCACCGCCGAGGTGACGCTGGGCGGCGTCGACACCCGCGAGGTGTCGTCCCAGACGATGGAGTCACGCCGAAGCCCGGGCCTCTACTTCATCGGCGAGGTGCTGGACGTCACCGGCCACCTGGGCGGCTTCAACTTCCAGTGGGCCTGGGCCTCGGGCCACGCGGCGGCGCAGTTCGTCTGACCGGTCAGACGCCCCACCAGCACTCGTGCGCCTCGTTGGTGGGGTCGCCGTACCAGTACCCCGGCTTCGCCGCGACCATGAACCGGCCGCGCGGAATCGCCAGGCCACCGTCCTCGACCGGGCCGAACATCTTCTCCACGAGGTCCTTCGGCGCACCGACCGCGTGCTGGTCGGAGATGCGTGCGGGGGGCTGCGCGATCACGAACGTGCGGTACCGCCACATGCCCTGGCTGGACCCGGCGAGCGACGGGTCAACCGAGAACGCCGTCGTCGCCGTCGCCAGCGGATCGACATCCTTGAACGCCGCGTAGCCGGCCCCGCAGATGTAGTCGATCGCGCGCGGCCGCAGCGACCACGGGCCTTGGTGCGCGGGGCCGCCCGGGTCGGTTCCCTCCTGGGTCAGGTTGTAGACCCGGTAGCCGAGCGGCACGAGCGTCTGGTACGCGAGGCTCTGCACGCCGCGCCGGTAGGTCGTGGAGGACTCCTCCGGCAGCGCAGGATCGTTCTCCAGGTCCTCGGGGCACTTCGGCCCGGGCGCGCAGTCGGCATTGGCGAAATAGGCGAGCTTCTCGGGGTCGCTGACGATGATGTCGCCCATCGTCTCGAGCTGGTCGCCGATACGGTTGCCCTGCTCGTTCACCTGCTCCCCGAGCTCGTGGGCCTTGATGCTGATCTCGTCGTACGTCGGCGCGCCCTCCGACGTCGCACCCGCAAACCACTGGCCGAGGTCGATGAGCTCAGCGATCGCACCGGTCGCTCCGCCGGAGACGTGGTCGAACAGCCCGAGGAGGATCTTCGTGAAGTCGGCCCATTGGAAGGCGGTCTCATCCGACTCCGGCGGCCGCGTGTCCTCGAACACCTGGTCGGCGATCTTCTGGATGTCGAGGTAGCCGGTCAGGCCCTTCGTGAAGGGGGTCGCGAGCCGCTGCAGGTACCCGCGCACCGTGCCGATGTCGCCGTTCTCCTCGAGCAGCTGGGCGATCGCCGTGTCCCAGTCCCGCTGCGTGAACGACGTGCCGGCCGGCGCCGGGTTCCCCTTCAGTGCGGTGAGGGCGGTGTTGATGCCCAGCAGCTGTGCCGCATTCCAGCGTGCGAGGCCGTAGCGCGACCGGGGGTCCGGCCCGAGCTGCGTCACCCGGTTCGTGCCGATCCACGACATCGCCGCGACCACGCCCGGGGCGTCGCGGCAGGAGACCGCCCCGCACCGCCAGTCGGTGCTGGGCGCCCGCATCACCTCGGCGGCGAGCCCGTCGACCGAGCGCCCGGCGGTCGTCGCGGCCGACGGCCGCAGCTGCGACTGGTGGTCAGGGCGCCACACGCCGGAGAGCGACGGCGCGACCGGCCCGACGCTGACGCCGTCGTCGAACTGGGAGGCGATCTCGGCCCCGGTCCCTTCGCCGCCGTCGATCACGAGCGGTCGCTCGCGGCGCACGCTCCCCTCCCACCCCGCGAGTGCGTACACGAGCCCGCCCGCGGCCGCGGCCCCGGGCCGCACCGCGGTCTGCGTGAACGCGTCTCGGGTGCCGCCCACGTCGATGATCTCCTGCGTGAGCCGCTCCATCGTGGCGGCGTCGATCGGCCCGATCGGCGACGGGGTCGTGGTCTCGCCGGCACGGCGGTGCCCGACGGACCGGATCGTGACCGCGGCGCCGGCCGGGAGACGCTTGAGCGCGGCGACCATCCGGTTCGCCTCGGCGGCGTCCTGGGCGGGCGTCGCGCTGCGGTCGTTCGTGGCGAAGAACGCGCCGTCGAGGGAGGCGATCGGGGCGAGGGTCTGTGCGTCGTAGGCGTGCACGACGTACCCGTTCTCGTCACACGCGCTGGTGCAGTCGGGCAGCGGCTCGGGCCGGAACTCGAACGTCGCGCGCGTCGTCGGCACGTACCCGTACTGCCGGTTCTCGTCGGGTGTCAGGTAGCCGCGCAGGCCGACGTCCGCGCCGTCGAAGAGGCCGTTGGAGGTCTGGTCGGCCTGCCCGCGCTTCCAGCCACGGACGCCGATCGCGGAGAAGACGCGGCCATCGTCGCCGATCGAGTCGTCGGCCCCGATCGCCCGGAAGACGGTCATCTGGTCGAAGTAGTTGCGGGCCTGGCTCTGGCGCGGGAAGTACGTCGCGACGACGAGATCGTCGGTGCGATGGCGGTTCGGGGTCGCCGGCTTGGCGAGATCGTCGGCCAGCGTGCCGAGTTGCGCTTCGGTGTACGTCCTGTTCGTCGTCACGGCGAGCGTCGTGCGGTCGAGCGACAGGACCTCGGCGACGCCGCCGGTGTACCCCGCCGGGACGTCAGCCGGGTACGTCGTGGCGCCGATCGCGATCCCCGGCCGGTCGGCGGTGCCGGCGTCGGTGTCGACCGGGACGAGCAGCGACGGCGGCACCGCGGTCAGCGTGACCCGGTCGGTCCGCGCCGTCCCGCCGGTGCGGGACGTGAAGGCGATGGTGTACCGGCCGGGCGCGCTCGGTCGCAACGACGCCGCCGACCCCGCCGGTGAGCCGAGCGTCGCGGCTCGGCGCGGCGCGGATTCGAGCCGCCAGCCGGCGCGTCCCTGAGCCCGTCCC